>DATFQC010000522.1:0-3288 GCA_035264425.1 Anaerolineales bacterium | reverse complement strand
ATGGCCCTTTCCGGCATGTTGGCTGGGCTAGCAGGGACCATCGAAGTCACCGGGTTGAACTATCGGCACGAGCTTGGTTTCTCGATCGGTTACGGGTTCGATGCCATTGCGATTGCCCTGCTGGGCAGGTCACATCCATTGGGCGTGGTGCTCGCCGCAATCCTTTTTGCAGCCATGCGGAACGGCGCGACCCGTATGCAATTCCTGACCCAAATGCCTGTGGATCTGATCTCCATGCTTCAGGCACTAATCCTTTTGTTCGTCGCGGCAGATGCCATCATAAGATATATCTATCGAATCAAGGCACAAGGCGAACGCGTCGTACTCACACGTGGCTGGGGCGGCTAGGAGAACTATGGACTGGAAACGTTTTGGCTTTATCTTTCTGATCATTGTTGTCCTATTTGGAGTCGTCGTCTTGGTGGGTCATACCAAATCATCCCCCATCATCATTATTACCAGCATGATGGCAACTACAATTGCCGTTGCGACGCCGCTCACTCTCGGCGCCTTATCGGGTGTGTTTTGTGAACGTTCAGGTGTGGTGAATATTGGCATCGAAGGAATGATGCTTTCCGCCGCTTTTTTCGGGTGGCTGGCTGCCATTTATATGTTCCATGTTTTTGGGTTCAGTAAGTGGCCCAGTATTATTGTCGGTCTGATTGCAGCCATCTTAACGGGTGGTCTCATGGCGCTGTTACTGGCCGTTTTATCCATCAAGTATAAAGTGGATCAAATCATTGGTGGAACGGTGATCAACATCCTGGCTGTCGGTCTGACAGGGTTTTTGAATCGTCAAATGTTCTTCGGCTCGGGCAGCGTGTTTGGCGGGCAAATCCCTAATTCACCCGGCAACCTGCTCAATATTCATGTGCCCTTGACAGAGATCTTCTCACCATTGTGTGGCGCCTCAACCGGTTGTACTGAAGTCATTCGTGCCTTGAATACCGTGCTGGATCAAAGGCCGATTGCTATCAGCGCCATCCTGCTGGTTTTTATCTCACATTATGTGTTGTTCTATACGCGCTGGGGATTGCGTACGCGTGCTGTTGGCGAACATCCGAAAGCTGCCGATACAGTGGGCATCAACGTGATCTGGATGCGCTATGCAAATGTCTTTATCGGCGGGATGTTAGCAGGGCTGGCTGGCGCGTACTTCACCATTGAGTCAGTTCCTTCCTTTGAGCCTCTGCTCACGAATGGACGCGGCTTTATTTCCCTGGCTGCCATGATCTTCGGAAACTGGACTCCGATCGGAGCTTGGGCGGCGGCACTTGTCTTTGGCGCGTCACAAGCCTTGCAGATCAAAATGCAGTTATTCCGGGATGTCATCCCTCCCCAGTTGGCATTCCTGCAACAATCCTACGTGGTCGGATTGATCCCCTACATCCTCACCATGGTCATTCTGACTGGCATTATCGGCCGCACCACTCCGCCCGCGGCTGATGGTGTGCCTTACGAAAAGTAGGCAACGATGGCAAATGATAACGGTGTTGTGCTAGAAGCCAAAGGCATTACCAAGAAATTTCCAGGCGTTCTCGCAAACGATAATATAAACTTTGATCTTCGCAAAGGCGAGATCCATGCCTTGCTCGGTGAAAACGGCGCAGGCAAGTCCACGCTGATGAATATCCTGTATGGTCTTTATCAGCCCGACTCAGGTGAAGTGATCGTTGAGGGCAAACAAATGCAGCTCAACTCGTCGCGGGACGCGATCCATCACGGCATCGGCATGGTACACCAACACTTCATGCTGATCCCTGTTTTCACAGTGACGGAAAACATCATGCTCGGCGCAGAAACGGATCACCGCGCCGCGCCAAACGAAGCTCCTCTGGTGAAATTAGATCGCAAGGAAGTCGCTCAAAAAGTAGCTGACCTCTCGCATCAGTACGGATTGGAAGTGGATCCCAACGCAACCGTTGGGGATCTCCCCGTGGGTATTCAACAGCGTGTCGAAATCGTCAAAGCGTTGTATCGTAAAGCCAAGATTCTTATCCTCGATGAACCCACCGCCGTGCTCACTCCCCAGGAAGCAGAAGACCTCTTCCATATCATGCACGAATTAACCGATAAAGGTGTTTCGATCATCTTTATTACTCACAAGTTGAAAGAAGTGCTCGCCGTTGCAGACCGGATTACGGTCATGCGTTCGGGTCGCGTGGTTGGGACAGCTGATCCCAAGGAAACCAATGAAGCAAAGCTTGCTTCCATGATGGTGGGACGTGAAGTGATCCTGACGGTACAAAAGAAGCCTGCCAAACCCACAGAAGAAATTTTGAAAGTGGAAAATTTGCGGGTAAAAGATGTACGTGGGCTGGAAGCGGTGAGTGGGGTGACCTTCAGTGTGCGGGCGGGCGAAGTGTTGGGAATTGCCGGTGTACAGGGCAATGGGCAAACAGAATTGGCCGAAGCACTGACCGGTTTGCGTTCCATTGAAGGTGGGAATTTTGTGTTGGCTGGCAAAGACCTGACGGGCAAGCCGCCTCGTCCGATCACGGAGGCGGGCCTCGCAAATATTCCTGAAGATCGTCAACGGCATGGCCTGGTGCTCTCCTATACTGTAGCAGACAACATGGTTCTGTGTGATTACTATCAAGACCGCTTTTCCAAGGGCGTGGTTATCCAACAGGAACAGGTGGATGCTAACGCCAGAAAACTCATTAAGGAATATGACGTACGGACTCCTTCACCTTATGTATCTGCTGGAAAACTTTCGGGTGGCAACCAACAAAAGGTGATTGTCGCGCGCGAATTGAGCCGGCCCGTTAAATTGGTCATTGCCTCTCAACCAACCCGCGGCTTGGATGTGGGTTCGATTGAATATATCCATAAAGAGATTGTGATCATGCGGGATCGAGGCGTAGCTGTCTTATTGATTTCTGCAGAGCTGGATGAGATCCTTTCACTCTCAGACCGCATCGCTGTGATGTATCGTGGTCAGATCGTGGCAACTGTAAATCGGGAGGAAGCCACGCGCGAACAGCTAGGCTTGTGGATGGCCGGGGTCCACGAACCAGCTTGAGGCGTGCGCGGTATATGAGTCAGGTCGAAGAGCTGGAAAGAACCACCCTTCATCACCCTGCCCTCTCTAGTCGAGAGGGTTTTGTTTTAAACAGCACAGCCTATATATCAAAATGCAGGTTTCAGATTTGTCCCTCGGCTTATTCTCAAACTGTAAAAAGGGGAGTATAGGAACAAAGAGGAATATAAGTCCGTCTGTAATCGTGTACCCCGTGCACTTCTTTAATCGTTTTATTTGGCATGCGGGGTGTAAAATTGCTTCGC
>DATFQC010000521.1:0-11798 GCA_035264425.1 Anaerolineales bacterium | reverse complement strand
AGCCTTTATGGATGGTGCGCTCGGTCCGCACACCGCCGCCATGTTCCAGCCTTACATCGGGGAAGAGAATAATCGCGGCATCCTCAATATGGATGGTGAGGAACTTTTTGAGCATGGACGCAAAGCTGCACAGGTTGGTCTGGCTCTGACCGTGCATGCGATCGGGGATCGTGCCAATCACGAAGTTCTCAACGCCTACGAGCAATTACGGAATTACGAAAAAGAGAACAACCTGCCTGCCCTGCGACACCGCATTGAACATGTGCAGGTGATTCATCCTGACGACGCGGCTCGGCTTGGCAAAATGAATATCATTGCTTCAATGCAGCCGATCCATGCCACCTCTGATATGCTAATGGCGGATGCGTACTGGGGCGAACGCTCACGGCTTGCGTATGCGATGAAAACTCAATTGGAGTATGGCGCGCGGCTTGCCCTTGGGTCAGATGCGCCGGTCGAATCGCCCAACCCGTTCTGGGGATTGTATGCTGCGGTCACTCGTCGCCGCGCCGACGGTTCTCCATCGGCCGAGGGCTGGTACCCCGAACAAAAGTTGACCATGGCTGAAGCCCTGGAGGGATACACGCTGGGTCCTGCTTATGCCGCGAACATGGAAAATCGCCTGGGTCGACTCGTTCCAAACTATCTGGCGGACCTGATCGTGCTGGAGGCTTCGCAAGATCCCTTCACCTCTGAGCCAGATGATTTGCTTACAATGCAGTCATCAGCTACAATGGTGGGAGGAGAATGGGTCTATACTTCCTTGGCAGGAGATGACGTTTAACAAAATCATGGCGGAGCAATATCGTCTCACACCTGAAATGCTGGTCCCGCGTATGGGGGAATATTTGATTCACAAGGGACTCATTTCCGCTGAGAACCTGCAAAAAGCGCTGGATTATCAACAAGAATCAACCGCGAAAGGCAGCCCCGTTTTGCTTGGGCAGGCACTGATTGATCTCAAATTATTGGAACGTGCCGAACTCGATCAGGCGGTGACCGAGCAAATCATTCAATTGCGGTCAGCGTTGCAGTCTTCCAACCGAACGCTTGAACGGCGCGTCGAAGAGCGTACTGCAGAATTACAAAAGGCGCTTGAACGCGTTTCAGAACTCAGTCAGCTCAAAGCCAACTTCGTTTCGAATATTTCGCATGAGTTGCGCACTCCCCTTACTCATATAAAAGGATAGATCGAGCTGCTCATCTCTGAATCTCTTGGAGAGATTACAGATGAACAGCGGCATGCCTTACAAGTCAGCCAGCAATCAACAGGCAGACTTGAAACGCTAATCGATGACCTGATCATGTTCGCAGTTGCCTCACGCGGAGAACTCAGTATCAAGCAGGAAAATGTGGATATCCAACGCCTGGTGAATCTGGCTGTCAAATCATTTGCAAACAAGGCGCAGGAACGCGGTGTAAGCTTGAATGCAATTCTCGATGAGGATTTACCGCTTGTCCAGGCAGATATGCAGAAAATTGCCTGGGTGTTGAACCAGCTCATTGATAACGGCGTCAAATTTACCCCTTCGAACGGACGCGTGGTGGCGAGCGTCAAACGCGAGGGAGAAAATCTGATCATTGTCTCTGTGACGGATACAGGCATCGGAATCCCATCCGCTCACCTGGGGGAGATTTTCGAGCCCTTCCACCAGTTGGATGGTTCCACGACTCGCCGTTATGGTGGGACTGGCCTGGGTCTTTCGCTTGTCCGCCAGATCGTTGAAGCGCACGGTTCGATGCTGGAGGTTCAATCCATCGAAGGACGCGGTTCAACATTTAAATTCCCACTGCTTGTGGCCATGGGTTCGAATAAAACTAATGGATAATCATACTCTTTCCTATTTACAGGAATTGATGCAGATCGCTGCTCATTTGGATACTTCGCGTAGTGCCATTGAAAAATTCATGGTGGCGCTGCGGAAAGAATTTGTCTTCGATAACGTAGCTGTATATCTTCAGGATGGAGAAACCCAAAATTTGGAAATCGCCTTTGCGCGTGCCATGGGGCGCTCGCGGGATGCCGAGGCAGATGCAGCCTGGGGCGAGGACTTTGCCGGACAAGTTGTCAAAAAGGGTCAGCTTCTACTGAGAGATCCCAAGCCCGGTACCCCGTCCGATGACCGATTGCATCAGGCCTATCTGCTTGGGCTGCCGCTGCGAGAAGGAGACCTGGTGAGAGGCGCAGTGGTCTTTGTGCGATTTGGCGGACCTGTTTACGAAGATCAGCATGTCACAATGGCATCCTTTGCGGTGGGTTTGATCTCGACGTTGTTCGAGCGGGCGGCCTGGATAAAATTGCAGGAAGAGTTACGCGATCTTAAGCGCCAGATGCAATTGCAGGAGGATTTTGTCAGCACAATTTCTCATGAACTGCGCACTCCTTTGGGTTTTATCAAGGGATATAGCACCAGTTTGTTGCGGCAGGATACAAGGTGGGATGATGAAACGCAAAAGGAATTTTTAACCATCATTGATGAAGAAGCCGATCGACTTTCGTTGTTGATTGAGAATGTGCTTGAGTCTGCCCGTCTGCAAAGCAAGACTCTCCCGCTCCGCTTCCAACCTATCCGGCTTGACGCCGTTTTACGAGATGTGATCATGCGGATCCGTTCCCGTCAAAAGGAACTCGAGGTGAGCATGGAACTTGAGGCTGTCCCTCCTATTTCCGGGGATGGCGTGCGCTTGGCGCAGGTCTTCGAGAATCTTTTCACCAACGCCATCAAATATGCACCAGGTTCGCCATTGGTTGTCTTGTTAAATCAGGTGGATGATAATATTCTGATTTCATTTATTGACCATGGTCCCGGCATCCCAAAGGAAGCCTTGCCCCTCATTTTTGAACGTTTTTACCGCGTCCGCGGCGAAAAAACTGTGACCGGGACAGGGCTTGGACTTTACATTTGCAAGCAGATAATCCTTGCACATCGTGGTAAGATTTGGGCAGAATCCACTCCCGGCCAGGGAACAACGTTTTTTATTGAACTGCCCGTTAATTCTTCTAAGTAAACTAAAGGAGATCCTATGGCAAAACGCATTCTGATCGTGGACGATGAACCTCGTTATCTACGTTTGCTCGAAGCCAACTTACGGACAGAAGGATATGAAGTGGTTACTGCCCAGGATGGAATGCAGGCCGTCAGTGTTTTTTCAGACCAGCCTATTGATCTCGTGCTGATGGACGTAATGATGCCGAAACTGGATGGCTTCGGCGCCACCCAGCGCATTCGTGAATTTTCAAATACACCTATTATTATTCTTACTGCAAAAGGCGATGAACAGGATCGCGTTCGTGGTCTTGATCTGGGGGCAGATGACTATCTCATCAAACCGTTCTCTGCTACTGAGTTGCTCGCGCGTGTCCGAGCAGTCCTACGCCGCGCACAGCCTCCCAGTGAAGTGGGGCAATCCCGCTTTTTCACGCACGACAATTTAAAAATCGACTTTGCCCGTGCAGAAGTCTGGCGCGGGGAACAGCCAATCTCCCTTTCTGCGACCGAGTATCGACTGCTGTTGCAATTCGCCCATCATATTGGCAAGATCATGACTTCGGAAGATCTTCTCACCAGTGTTTGGGGACCCGAGTATCGCAGTGATAAAGAAATCCTCTGGGTAAGTATCGCCCGCCTGCGCCAGAAATTGGAAGACGATGCGCATACCCCCAAACATATTGTGACGCGTTCAGGGTTGGGATATCTCATGCCGCCGATTGAGGAATAAAGTCTCAGGAAAAAGAATTATCTTCGTTAGTTCTTTAAGAAACACAGACTTTATTTGAGCCGAGCGATTCGAGTCGAAAGGCTGGTTCAACCACGGGCACAGGAAATTATTGGCTTATTTATTAAAAAGATACTGCCTTATAGAGGCAGGTATTTACTTTAGCCAATGCCCTGAATCAGCCGGTTATAAAAACACCCCACGGATATAGCTTCCCTTATTTTCAATTAGACTGCGGCAGACAATGTACGCCAGTGCACCATTTCTGAAGAAGCATTTCGCTCGCTTAATGAAAGTGAAAGGTAATTTCCGGCTTATTTCGACTAAACTTTGAGGCGGGTTTCATCGATATTAGATAGCGGCATTCCCAACTCAATGTCGCCGTTTTCCTTGCTCTGTCAAAGGAATGAAAGTTGATGACATTTCCGAAATATGTTTTTTTGATTCATAAGAGGCACTATGACGTTTGAATATGATGAAAAAGGCAAGATCTTTACAGATATTGTTACCAAGGTTTCCATATCCGCCACACTTCAGACAACCACGCATATGATACGAGGCAAAGTGCATGTGCGCAAAGACCAACGGATCAAGGACGAACTCGACCTGAACGAGAGCTTTCTCGCAATCACTGATGTTACCGTACTGGGAGCAGAGGGACAGACGCTCTTCCAAGCACCGTTCCTGGCTGTGCGGCGCTCTCACATCATATGGGTGATGCCCGAACAGAGTCAAAATGAGGATGAGGAGCGAACTTCTTAATGACTACTCCAATTGCCTCCAACTTTACGCGGTTAACTTCAGCTGACCTCCTTAAATTTAAGCGTTATCTTATCGAAAATGTTGGTCGCTCGATGGAGGGGGAACAGCTACAGATTGATGACCGGTCCGAATTTATGAGACAGCGCTTGCAGGATGTTTACGTTCAGACCAAAGTGAGCCTGCCTGATGATATTCGTAAACAGGTCTTTGACGATATTCTCGACGAGCTTACAGGCTTTGGGCCCATTCAGCCTTTGCTGGATGACCCGGATATCAGTGAAGTGATGGTCAATGGCCCCAAGAAAGTATTTGTCGAAAAAAACGGGAAACTGACAAAAAGCGCGGTTACGTTCGATGATGACGATCATGTGTTGCGGATTATCGATCGGATTATTTTGCCCCTCGGCCGCCGTGTCGACGCGGACACCCCTACCGTGGATGCACGTTTACCTGATGGGTCACGCGTCAATGCAGTGGTTCGTCCTGTATCTATTGATGGACCGTCCATCACCATCCGCAAATTCAAAAAAGATAAACTCTCCATTCAACAGTTGATTGATTATGGTTCGCTGACCAAGAATATGGCAGAGTTTATCCGGGCCTGTGTACTTGCCCATTTGAATATTGTTATTTCAGGAGGCACAGGCTCAGGGAAAACAACACTCCTTAACGTTCTCTCAAGTTTTATTCCTGAGGAAGAACGGATCGTCACGATCGAAGACGCGGCGGAATTGCAGCTCCAGCAGGATCATGTCTTACGGATGGAAACGAAGGTCCCTAACATAGATGGCAGGGGCGCGGTCTCCATCCGGGACTTGGTGCGTAATTCCCTGCGTATGCGCCCTGACCGTATCATCGTCGGTGAATGTCGCGGCGGCGAAGCGTTAGATATGTTGCAGGCGATGAACACCGGTCACGATGGTTCATTAACCACCCTGCATGCCAACACACCGCGTGATGCATTATCCCGTTTGGAAACCATGGTACTGATGTCTGGCATGGATCTGCCGTTAAAAGTTGTGCGGCAGCAAATCTCATCGGCTGTTGACCTCATCGTTCAACAGACACGCCTTAAAGACGGCTCGCGCAAAGTGACTGCCATTACGGAAGTTGTGGGTATGGAAGGTGACACTGTCGTCATGACCGATATCTTCAAGTTTGAGCAAACAGGTGTTGGTGAAAACGGAAAAATCATCGGCGAATTAAAACCATCCGGCATCCGACCGATCTTTAGCCCACGTTTGGAAGCTGCCGGTTTCAAGCTTAGTGCCGAAATTTTCATGACTCATATCAGTTCGGGTTCCAGCCATCGACGATAACATTCCATAGCCTCTGCTATAATCAGGTCATTCGGAGTCAAAGTCTACTGACTTTGGAATACCAACGACAGGTCTCAGGTGCTTCGTGTGCTTTGTATACTATGGGCGCTGCCAGAGAAGTCGTTAAACTCCGTCCTACATATCAGGTATTCTAGAGGTTTCATGGATATAAAGTCGCAGATCACGATTCGCACAAAAAAACTTGGGGTATTGATCCGGGATGCGCGTCTGGCGACGCGCAGAAGTGTGCAGGACTGTGCAGATGCAGTTGGCATCCGGAAAAGCATATTCCGCGATTATGAAGAGGGAATCAAATCTCCGTCCCTGCCGGAATTGGAAATATTGGTTTATTATCTTGACCTGCCAATGGATCATTTCTGGAGCAAGGAAATCAGATCGAACGGTGCTTCACGTTCGGTCAAACTCGATTTGTCCAAATTACTTGCTATACGTCAGCGCAAGATCGGCGCACTATTGCGGCAGGAACGCATGAAGGCTAGTGTTTCAATCCGCAATCTTGCACATGAAACCGGAATTGCCAGCTCGCGTATCAAAGCCTATGAATTGGGCGAACGTGCCATTCCATTGCCTGAGCTGGAAGTACTGGTCCGAACGCTGGGTGGGAGGATCGAATCCTTTTTTGATCGGCATGGCCCGGTGGGACAATGGATGATCAGTGAGGAAGCGGTGCAGCAATTTCTCGAAATGCCAACGGAATTGCGTCAATTCGTTGCGCTGCCCGTCAACAGACCCTATTTGGAATTAGCAATGAAACTGAGCAATATGTCCAGGGATAAATTGCGTTCTGTGGCAGAAGATTTGCTTGATATTACTCTTTAGGATCGAATGTGGCTGTACTCAACCCAATAGCACTTGCCGAGGATGGCAAACAGGAATATGAAAAAGGAAAGTTTCTTACCGCAGCAGGTTTATTTTTGCAGGCTGCTCAGGCGTACAGATCGGCAAAAGACGAGGTGAACGCCGCGGAGATGCTGAATAATCAAAGTGTTGCTTTGCTCCAGGCGGGAAAGGCAAAAGAAGCGTTGCAAGCGACCGAGGGAACCGAAGACATATTTCTAAAGGCCGGTGATATTAAACGTCAGGGAGTGGCGGTCAGCAATCGCGCAGCCGCGCTCGAAGGCCTCAAAAAATGGAAGGAAGCTCTGGCAGAATACGACCGGGCTGCCTTACTTTTTGAACAAATTGGTGAAGGTGATATGCATTCGATTGTGCGCAAAGCCGCAGCAAACATCAACCTGAAGCGCGGACATATCAACGATTCACAAATGGACGTATACGATTCTTTGCGGCTGGTTGAGAAACCCACCCTAACCCAGCGCATCCTGAAATTCCTGATACGGATTGGGTTGGTTAAATAGTCAGGCTCACTATGTGTCTCGCGCGCAGCGGTACCGGTGTCATATTCTTGTTTGCAAGGCTATAAAGAGCGCTGATTGAAATAAGGTAAACCGTGATCAACACTTTTGTCCGCCCGGCAGGTCTCAGTGATCAGCAACAATTATCGAACCTGATCTTTTTTGAGAATCGCCTGCATCGTCACCTGGATTGGCGTTCGCCGCTGGAATGGTTGGGCGCTCCGTTTTATTGGGCTCTGGATGATAGTGGACAGATTACGGCTGCACTGGCATGTCCACCGGAAAGAGAAGGAATTGCCTGGGTGCGGCTATTTGTTTATAGTGGACGCTGGTCGTCCGAGAATGCATGGACGCTGTTGTGGCAGACAGCCAGGGAGGAAGTTGCACGCGCCGGCGGCGCGAAAGTCGCGGCGATCGCCATACAACCCTGGTTTCAAAATTTACTGGCGGAAAGTGGATTTCAGAATCTTCAGCAGATTGTATTGCTCGAATGGCGTTATCAGCCCACAGCCGCGCGTGAAACGGCCGGGATTCGCATCCGCAAGATGAAAGAAGTGGATCTTCCTGAGGTCGAAAAGACAGATGCAGCGTCCTTCGATCCATTATGGCAGAATCCATTAGAGACTCTTCGGAGAGCGTATGCTCAAGCTTTGTATGCGACCGTAGCGGAGAACGAAAACGGGATCATTGGTTATCAGATCAGCACCGGTGGTGGGCAACGCGCTCATCTGGCGCGTTTGGCTGTACATCCGGTTGTGCAGGGGAAAGGCGCGGGAAGAGCTTTGCTCAATGATTTATTTGTTTTTCTCATCTCAATGGGCATCTCAAGACTTTCAGTTAATACGCAAAGTGATAATCAGGCCTCACTGAGTTTATATCAACGTACGGGGTTCGTGCGTACAGGAGAACAATATCCCGTCTACACGTTTGATATCGCTGCCTACTCGTGAATAAAAATAAACCTGGCAGAGTATCGAAACACTGCAGGTGACAACAAATTTTATCGGAATAGATGAGGAGAGAGCATGAGCACCAGAGAAGATGCAATGATCATTAATTCGCTTGTGCGACAGGCATTGACTTCTGCACAGGAGGTAATGGGGGATAATGGTTTGAACGCGGTCTTGCGAACGAGTGGATTGGAACGGTTTATCGGTAATTTACCGCCCAATAACCTTGAGCCATCCATTCAAGCCTCTCAATATGCCAAATTGAATCAGGCCATTGAAGATTTTTATGGCCGTGCCGGAAAAGGAATGTTGCGGCGCGTTGGCAAAGCCTCTTTTCAATATGCGGTGAGGGAACAAGCCGCTTTACTCGGCGTTGCGGGTGTTGCATTGAAATTGCTGCCTGAAAGGCAACGTATCAAATTTATTTTGAATGGGATGGTGGATGCGTTGAAAAAGAGCAATCCGCAAGTCGATGCCAGAGTCGATGAAAGTGGGGAACGGCTTGCCTATATCGAGTCCACTTGCGCGATTTGTCATAGCCGGCATTCCGAAACGCCCATCTGTTATCTTTATGTTGGCTCCATTGGTGAAGCGGTGCAATGGGCAACGGGCAAGGAACATCAGATCATTGAAACGCACTGCCTTGCCAAAGGTGATCCCTATTGTAGATTCGAAGTCGGAGAAGCTCGCGAGTGAGTGAAACAAAATTATCCAACCGCATCCTTCGTCGCTTTGTTGAAACCGTCGCGGTGGAATTGGGGACGGATCAATTCAGTGGGATGCTTGCCTTATCAAAGCTGCCCCTTGAATGGGCAAGCCCTGAATCGTTCCGGAAAATGGATCCAACTGAATCGGCGAAAACTTACGCTGCCTTGCAAGCCGCGTTGCGCACTTATTACGGACGCGGCGCCCGCGGTGTTCTCCTGCGCGTGGGTCAACGACTATGGAATTTTTTGCTGGAGGATGCTGCTCTGGGAGGTAAGGCCCAGGCCGCTTTGATCAAGCGCCTGCCGCTCGCGGGGCGGCGCAAATCGATTCTGGAGTTGTTGGCACGTCTGGTTGGAAATCAGCCGGGAGATATGATGGTCCATATCCAGGATCTTGATCTGCTTCTCGTTGACCATGCCTCTCCTGCTGCTGAGGGGCAGCACGACTCTAATCCGATCTGCTTTGTCACCCAAGGATTAATTCGGGAGAGTCTTTTTTGGGCAACTGGCCAGAACTTCGATATAGAGGAAACATCCTGCAAAGCGACGGGGAAAGAAACATGTGAATTTAAGATCATGGCAGGGAAATGATATCGAAGGGCTCGATGAACCTTTACCCTCCTACGAAGATCAGATCTTCAGGGCAAGCCTTCATCACGATTTGAATATGTGGGACATTTTTAAGAACTCACTAACCTTTTCCTAGACAAAAGATTTTGCGCATGGGAAAATTTATAAAGTACCGCACGCATGTCGGACATGCGTAACTAAACAGAAACTAGGATTTTTCTTGTGGTTCTCTTAACAAGTTTAGTGATTTATACGACAAGCGGTGGTCTCAAATTATCATCAAGGAGTTTTCATGAGTCAAGAGAGGAAGAGTAAACGCCAGGAGCGACGCACCAAGATAGCCCAACAGGAAAGGCGCAATCGTCTGGTTATGATTGGTCTCGTCATACTCGGCGCGGTATTGTTGGTTTTTGCGGTTGTATGGCCCCAGCTCAGGCCAATTGCTGAAGTTGTCGCGGTTGACACAGGAACCTACCCCGACGCCAAGGATAATTCGATGGGAGACCCCAATGCTCCCATCAAAATCGAGGAATTCGCCGATTTTCAATGTCCATTCTGTGACCGCTTCCACAAGGAGACTGAGCCTTTATTGAAACAGTACTACATTGACACCGGTAAAGTACATTTTGCCTTTCGTTCCATGGGCAACTTTGTGAGCGATAACATTGCAAAGGCGCAGGGGACACAGGCCACGACCGAATCACAGGATGCCGCGCTGGCGGCATATTGCGCCGGTGATCAGAATAAATTCTGGGAGATGCATGCTTACCTTTTTGCTAATGCGCTCGGCGAAGACGCGGGTTCCTTTACCGATAAACGTCTGGCAGCTATTGCCGAAAAGGCCGGTCTTAACACGGATCAATTCAATAGTTGCTACAGCAGTGGCAAATTTAGAGATCGTGTTCAACAAGATGCTCAGGATGGACAGGCCGCGAATGTAACCGGTACACCGGGTTTTATCATCACTTATACGGTCAACGGTGAGACAAAGACGGATCGGATTGATGGCGCTGAACCATTTAGCACCTTCCAGCAGAAGCTCGAAACCGCTCTGCATGAGATCGGTACAAAGTAAACTATTAAGGACACGATCGATAGCGTGTCCTTAATCAATCTCTAGATAAAGGAATGATTATGAGTCCCGAAAAAGTAAGCAAACGTCAGCAACGACGGGAACAGCAGCAGCGTCAACAACAGCGTCAGCGATTGCTCCTCATTGGTGCAGTGGTAGTGGGTGCGGCTTTGATAGTGTTTGCGCTCATCTATCCGAATGTGAAATCGGTCGGTGAAATTATCACTGTCACGCCAGCTACATTGCCAAATGCAGATGGATTAAGTCTGGGCGAGGCCAAGGCACCTGCCACCATCGACGTGTTCGAGGATTTTCAATGTCCGGCTTGTAAATCCTTTACAGAAAGCATTGAACCTCTTATCATAGAAAATCTGGTTTCAACGGATAAAGCACGTTATGTATTTCATAATTATCCATTTATTGATGGGAGCGGTGTAGGGAGTGGAGGTGAGTCTGATCAGGCTGCCAACGCTGCCATGTGTGCAAATGACCAGGATAAATTCTGGGACATGCACGCTCTCCTCTATGCCAATTGGAACGGTGAAAATAAAGGTAATTTAAGTGACCGTCGCTTGCAGGCCATGGCCGAAAGCGCGGGGCTGGATATGAACGCGTTCAATACCTGCTTTAATGCCAATAAATTCAAGACAGATATCCAGGCTGATTTCGATAAAGGTCAGAGCATGGGTGTGAATGGCACGCCAACAGTGTTTGTCAACGGGACTCAAGTGGGTCAACCGGGCAAGATCGCTTCGTATGATGAGATTGCCCAGGCTGTCAATGCACTAAATCCGCCCCAGTAAATAGAAAAAGGGGCACGCTGGCCAGCGTGCCCCTTTTTGATTCTCTCGCGTGTATAATGAATTTGGAACGCTGATTTTATCGGAGGCGAGAGTCTCTGACTTTGGAATACGTCTTTTATTGAGGAACTATGACGAAACGCCGCGTCACGCTCACCCTGAATTGGTTCCTGCTCCTTGCCTTGGTCCTTGCTTCCTGCACCGGGTTGCCAGTACCAATCATCAGCAGTACTGCCACGCCTGCCATTCCAACACCCACGTCGTTCCAACAGTTATTGCCGCCTGCTCTGGTGGAAACAGACCCGCCGTTGGGAAGTGTGATCGGTCATCAATCTCCGATTACGTTTTATTTCAATCAGCCGGTCAACAAATCCTCGGCAGAGTCTGCCTTGGCAGGTTTGCCTAGCGGGACATTCACCTGGAATGACGATGCGACGCTCGTGTTCTCTCCCACACAATCTTATCAACCCGATACCACGCTAAATTTTTCGATTGCGAATTCCATCCAATCCGCGAATGGATTTG
>DATFQC010000520.1:0-6133 GCA_035264425.1 Anaerolineales bacterium | reverse complement strand
TGCTGTACCGCGAAATCCACCCGAACAGCACGCATCCCGTCTGTCAGCCCGTAACGATGTTGGCCGGGACGCACATCAGTACCGATCGCCAAAATGGTCATGCTCGGCAGGTCAACGTTGCAGGCCAGGAACGGAGAGATGGGAGTTGGAGTCTCGAGTGTTAATGTGGGACAAGGGGAATTGTAGCGGCCGCCTGGGATGTGGCTGACGACGCGGCTGGCAAGGCGGTCCATGTGGCGGGAAGTTGTAACTGCGTTGGATATCCCAGTGTCGGACCCAAGGGTTGTTGGCCCCAGCTCTGATACACGCGTGATGCAACAGAGAGGAGTATCAGCCAAGCACTACAAGCGATGACAGATAAAACGCCAAGGGTGAACTTTTGAGCCCTTGTCATAGCCAATACCAATAGTCGCCTACATAGGCGCCTGACCCATCACGAGGCCCTCGATGCTGTGCGGTGTTTTCAGTGGGGGCAACGTCGCGGTTGTGTCTGCCACGATTTCACAGCTCAGGCGCTGTTTTAGCTCATCATCCAGACTGTCGTAAAACGCTTGCGACATCTTCAATGTTGGCGCTATATAGTCCGGTAATCGTTCAAGCGCAGTTCGCGAGTGGGCGCGGTCTTCCAGCGAAACGACACCAAGAATAATGACGGGGCGGATACGACCATTATTCTTTGATCCTCGGTGGATCGTCAGGCCGCTGCGGACCGAGACACTGCCGCGCTTGGCAAGACGCGCCACCATCCGCTGCTGGTAGGCTTCCTTTTTACCAGCGACGGGAAACATTTCTTTGACAAAGTCAGACCCGTCATCAAAATGAGTACCGGGAGCGATGTTAAAAGGCCCCATCGAGGGCGTCACATCTACCGTTGAAGCATTAAAACACAGGGACGTCAGGCGGCCGTGCAGACGCGTGGGGTCGGGCAGCGGAAAATCACGGTGTGGCGGCTGCTCTGGTGCGCCCGGCAGGGGGATATCTGCACCGAGTTCGACGATCTGATAGTCGTCGCCAAGCACTTCGCGGCTCACTTCTATGACCAGGGGATGACTCACAAACTCGACAAAGCCGCGTAAACGCTCCGGGTACAGCTCGATGTAAAAGCGACTCCACCCCCGAAAGGCGACGCCCTCTCCATCCTCAATCTTCAGCGCCTCGATAAATTGAAGACCGACGTCTTCATCAAGCTCATCTGCCCAGCGTACGGGCAGGATATCCGGTAAGCTTGTAATGCCGTGTTCGTAAATATCCTTGCTTAACTGTTTAACATCCAGGTTTGTAGCGAGTGCACTCATATTTATCTCCTTTAAAAATTATATGCATTGTCGGATCAAGCGGCAGTATAAACTCTGCTAAATATCAACACGCTCGTTGCTGTTGGGTGCTTTTTACGATTATCCAGGTTAAATCTTTCCGGCAGCTTTCGCACGACTCAAAACCTTCTGCGCATTCTTCAACAAAGGCATGTCGATCATCTTGCCATCCAGCGCGAAAGCGCCTTTGCCTTCCTTTTGACTGGCGCTGAATGCAGCGACCACCCGCTGCGCGTATTCAATCGCTTCTGCAGAGGGAGTGAACGCTTCCTGCACCGGTTCCACCTGATTTGGGTGAATGATCTGTTTCCCGCCGAAGCCGAGTCCGGCACCCTGCTCCGCTTCCAGGCGGAGTCCCTCGACGTCGCGGAAATCGATATAGACCATATCTATGGCTTGCAACTCATTCGCCGCGCAGACATTGACCACTGCTGAGCGCGCGTACAGGACCTCGGTCGCTTCTTTTGTGCGAGTCGCGCCGATGGAGGCAGCATAATCCTCCGCACCAAAAATGATCGCGTCGAGACGTTTATCTGCCTCTGCAATTTCCTTGAGATTTAAAATACCTTTGGCCGTTTCCAGGCCAACCAACATACGGATGCTGCCAATGTTCATCTTGCTGGAGAGTTCGTACATTTCAATATAGTCGCTGATCGCCCTGACCTGCGCGGCGGTCTCCACTTTGGGGAGAACAATTGCATCCGGGTTGGTTGCGATGGCAGCAGCCAGGTCGAATTTTTCAAAGCCTGACCCAAAGCTATTGATGCGGATGCAGCGTTCCGAAGTTCCAAAGTCGATGTCTTTCATCGCCTGGGCAACCACGGCGCGCGCTTCCGTTTTGTGCGAAATCGCCACGCCATCTTCCATATCCATGCAAATGCAGTCCACCCCCAGGGTGGCGGATTTTTCGATTTTGCGGCGATCATCGCCGGGCATGTAAAGTAGGGCGCGTCGTGAGTGCATAATTCTCCTTGATTGCCAAGGAGACACAGAGTCGCAGAGAATTTAAAAACGCTCTCTCGGAGTCTCCCCTGGCACCGCCCGCCAGGGCAGGTGTGTGTCTCAATGGCTGCTTCTTTTTAAGAACATCGCTGTCCGTTCGAATTCCACCACAATTGTACCGTCTGGCTTTTTGCCTGTGCATTTGATCCGCACGATGCCTGCATTGGGCCTGGACTTGGACTCACGCTTCTCGATGATTTCGCTCTCGGCATAGATCGTGTCGCCGTGAAAAACAGGATGCGGGTGGACGACTTTATCGTAGCCCAGATTTGCCACAATTGTACCTTCGGTCAGTTCAGGAACCGTCAGGCCGACCACGAGTCCAAAGGTAAACACGCCGTTGACCAGCCGTTGTCCAAACTCTGTCCTGGACGCAAAATCCTCGTTGACATGCAGGGGCTGCGTGTTCATTGTCAGCGCGGAGAAGAGGACGTTATCCATTTCGGTGACGGTGCGGCCTGCATGTTGGAACTTCATTCCCACTTCAAGTTCGTCAAAATATTTTCCGGGCATACAAGCTCCTTTTTACCAATGACTCATCAGGATTTTTGAGAATTCTTTCTCAATATTCTTTGTGTCTTTGGTTTGATGGCCTTCTGCGTGTTCACAATAAATCCCTTCAGCTCGGCGTGGTTCTCCTCCAGGCTCAGTTCCAGTTCATCCATGCGCCGCATCAGGTTGTTGATCTCCAGCTCCGCTTTTGTATTCACCTGATGATCAATCTCCGCCGCCAGCCGGTCCTTGGTAGACTGGCGGTTTTGGCTCATCATGATCACGGGCCCGGAATAGGCGGCTTGAAAAGAAAGCATCAGGTTGAGCAAAATGAACGGATACGGATCCCAATGATTGATCCAGGCCGCGATGTTAAGCATAATCCAAACTGCCAGGATAATGCTTTGGATGATAATAAAAGGCCACGAACCGATCGTATCTGCGACCTTGTCCGCTACCCGTTGACCCAGCGTCATCTGCTCCTCTTCTATCTCGTTCACGTTGCGGCTGACCATGGACCGAAAGATGCGGTCGTTGTCCCGCAAACGTCCGCCCAGTTCCACCATGACATCGATGGCCGCATGGGTATGTGTCCGCAGAAATTCAAAGAAGTCATCCCGTTCCAGCACCAGGGTAGTCAAGTTTTCGATGGCGCGCACGCGCGCCGCGCGCGGCTCATTGGTCAGCATCGAAAGCTCGCCAAAGAAATCACCGGGACCTGCCTTATGCAAGACGAGGTCTGCTCCGCCTGCATCGCGGACGGTGACCTCCACATTGCCCTCGGTGATGACATAAAAAAGATTACCAAGTTCCCCCTCCCGAATAATGATCTGCCCTGCCTTGAATTTCATTTCATCCATAATGGTGCGAATATCGGCCACTTCCTGCTCATCCATTTCACTGAAAAGAGGTACTTCGCGCAGTTCGATTTCAGCCATAGTGTGATCCTTTTACCACGGAGATACTGAAGCACAAAGAGTTAACAAGTTTCTCGGCGACTCAGTGGTTAGTTTTCCTCAATCTCAATTAAAACCTGTTCTCGCTCAACAGTTTGTCCTTGCTTGACCAATAATTTCTTTACCTTGCCATCCCGCGGCGCCTGGATGCGGATTTCCATCTTCATGGCCTCAAGCACCAAGAGAGTCTGACCTTTTTTCACTGACTCTTCCTCACTGACATTCACCGCTCGTACCTGACCCGGCATGGGCGCCGCCAACTCCGAGGCGTGATCGTGCCCCGCGCCTCTTTGTTTCGCACCCAAGGATTTGATCAACACAAAAGTTTGACCATTGACGGTTATCCAGCGCTTTGCGTTATCAGACGAGACATAGGCAGTTGTGCGCTTGCCATCGATCAATAAATCCAGTTTCCCGTCTTTGGCCTGGAGAATTTCAACGTCAACCGTTTTCTCTCCAATCCTGGCGCGATAAGACCAGTCTGAGCCGCCAGGCATCAGGTCGACCGGAATGGTTTGCGAATTTCCTTCAAAGGTAAACTTCACTGGATCGCATCTCCCAATAAGTTATCGGGAATATGACCGCCTGTCATGACGCAAATCACTTGGAATTGATTATCTATTCGTGAGGCACGAACTCCATAATGTTGTGTTTGGCAGTTGAAGGTAACATTATAAATCTGGCTATCGGGATGTTCTTCCATAAAAGCCACCAGTTGTTTCGTTGCATCAAGATTATGAGATATATTCTTTGCGGTCATCATACCCAGTCTGCGCTTCAGGGTGGGAGCGATCTCTTTGGCAGGGGCAGGGTTTTCAAAGTAATGAATATTTGGATGATTCGGAAACTTGATCAATTCGGCCAGTTCCGGATTTTTCTCCAAATAGGGAGCCAGGACATTACTGGCCAGGATTGCTGAAAAAAATTCCTGATTTGATATTTTATCCATGCTTCCCACCTATCCTAAATCCGCTCGCCACCTTCCATGGACTATAGGGATCAGGCTCGTTTGATTGGACGATTGACTGTTGACCATTAACGATTGTCAAATCTGCAAGTGAAGTGGCGATGAGAGATTCAAATGATGGTTCGGACGGCGGCGTCCAATTGAAACTAGTTTCAACCCAGCGCGTGGTCACTTGTCCATTTGCAAAACCAGGGTGAGATAGAACAGCTTGCAGGAAATCAATATTGGTGATCACGCCGTGAACCACAAATTCTTTCAACGCAGCCTGCATCCTTTGGATGGCGGTTTCTCGGTCCTCTGCCTGAACGATCAACTTTGCCAGCAAGGGATCATAGAAATGGGACACGTCATTTCCAACCGTGAAACCGGAGTCGACACGAATGCCGGGCCCGCGCGGCTCGATGTATTGCAGGAGACTGCCTGTACTGGGCAGAAATCCACTGGCGGGATCTTCGGCGTAGACGCGGCACTCGATGGCGTGTCCGCGCTGGGTGAAGTGGGACTGTGGAAATGGGAATGATTCTCCCGCCGCAACGCGGATTTGCCAGTGAACTAAATCGAGTCCCGTTACAAGCTCGGTGATGGGATGCTCCACCTGTAAACGTGTGTTCATTTCGAGGAAATAGAATCTCAGAGTGTCTGGATCGACAATAAATTCAACTGTCCCTGCGTTGTAGTAGCTTACCGCTTTTGCCGCAGCAACCGCAGCTTCACCCATTTGCTGGCGTAATTCAGGAGTCAATAATGGGGAAGGAGTCTCTTCGATGATCTTTTGATGGCGCCGTTGCACAGAACATTCGCGTTCAAATAAATGAACAAGATTCCCATGCTGGTCGCCAAAGACCTGGAATTCGACGTGATGTGCATTTGCCACGTATTTTTCAATTAATAAGCGCTCGTCGCCAAATGCGTTCAGGGCTTCGCGGCGCGCAGACTCGATGCCCTCACTCAATTCGCTTGCGGTGTTGACGACGCGCATCCCCTTCCCCCCACCGCCCGCCGCGGCTTTTACTAATACGGGATAACCAATTTCCCGAGCGGCTTTTTCAAAATCCTCTTCGCTGTCCAACTCTTCAACCCCTGGAACTGTCGGTACTCCTGCCTCTTTCATGCGGATCTTTGACTCTGCTTTATCGCCCATGGCACGGATAGAATCTGCTGAAGGGCCGATAAAGGTCAATCCCGCCGAGGCAACCTTCTCTGCGAAGGATGCATTCTCCGAGAGGAATCCATAGCCCGGGTGAATGGCATCTGCATTGGCCTGCTTCGCGGCGGCGATGATCCTGTCCATATCCAGATAAGACTTCTGTGGGGCAGCTGGCCCAATCTGAATCGCTTCGTCCGCGCGTTGAACATGCAGAGCATCTTTATCGGCGTCGGAATAGACCGCGACCGTTTGAATG
>DATFQC010000519.1:0-2709 GCA_035264425.1 Anaerolineales bacterium | reverse complement strand
GCCACGCTGATCATCTAAATATGCCGCGTGACACCATACGCCGCAAAGCCATTGCTGCTTGTGACGAAATCACCGGATTAATTACTGCGGTCGCATTAGTGCGTCCTTCTCGGTCGTTGTATGACCTTGAACCAAGTTCTGTCAAAAAGAAATGGAAGGATAAAGCCTTCGCGGCGGGTACCTCCCGTTCAGAAATGGAACACGCCGCGCAGGACTTCGGCGTGGATCTTTGGGAACATGTGGGGAATGTGATCCAGGCCATGCGCAGGATTGCGCCCGAGTTGGGATTGATAGGGAATATTCAGCAACAGTAACGTGTAGGGCGGATAGTCATCTGCCCTGTGTTGAAGAATGCAGCGTAAAATCCTTATCATTGCTCTCGCTCTTATCGTTATGATGGCCTGTGGCCAACCATTGCGCGGCAAGTCGACGCTAACTCCAGCAGTTCTCCCTGAGCAGAATCTAGTAACTGCCAAGCCAGGCACATCTGACGGTAACCTTAAATCGGGTGGAGTGACAAGGCATTACCTCCTGCATATTCCCTCTTCCTATCAGCCAAGCAGTCCGGCCTCACTGATCATCAGCTTTCACGGGTTTGGGATTAATTCAAAGGAAGAAGAGAATCTTACAGGCATGTCTGCCAAAGCGGATCGTGAAGGCTTTCTCGTCGTATATCCGGATGGCCTGGATGAACGATGGAACACAGGCTCAGGTGGGCAAGGACAAGCGGACCTGCAATTTATTCGGGATTTGATTGTCTTACTTGAGAGTCAATACAATATTGATCCAAAACGAATTTATGCTACAGGAATTTCGAACGGCGGAGGTATGACCGATCGTGTAGGTTGTGACCTGGCAGATGTGATTGCTGCCATTGCACCAGTAGCCGGCGCATACAACTTCTGGCAAAATTGCAACCCCTCCAGACCGTACCTGTCCTGGCATTTCACGGTTTGGACGATAATGTAGTTCCATACGAGGGTGGCTCGCCAAAAATCATGGAACCATCTATTGAGGAATGGGCCGCGGCCTGGGCAGCGCGCAATGAGTGTTCTTCCACACCGGGTATTACAACTCCTGTCGATACCGTAACGGTACGGACCTGGTCAGGCTGTCAGAACAATGCAGATGTGATTCTTTACACCCTCGCCAATCATGGACATTCCTGGCCTGGTTCTCCAACGATGCCAAAATCAATCACATCCCAAGCCGTTAACGCCAACGACGTAATGTGGGAATTCTTCAAAGTGCATCCGATGCCATAGTTGATCAGCATGTCTCATTCTGCTTTTATCAGTTACTCCCGCCGCGAATCGCCTTTTGTAGATGTCCTTTTGGACGCGCTGGAGGACGAAGGGCTTGAAGTCTGGGTGGATTATCATAGTCTGGTGCCCGCAAAACCCTGGCTGGATCAGATCCTGAATGGCATCCAGCAGGCAGATGTTTTTCTGCTGGTCGTTTCAAAAGACTCTATGTTATCTGAGAACGTGCGATCTGAATATCGGTATGCGCTGGAACAAAGGAAGCGTATCATTCTGATCATCTTCGAAGCGGTCAGTCTTCCGTCCACTCTTCAAAACTGCGAATGGATTGATTTTCACAGATCGTTCAGTAAAAAGAAACAGGAACTGCTTGCACAACTGGATAACCCTATCCAGCAATCGGCTCCACCACAGACGGGGTTCAAAGCGCCGCTCATCGTGTGGCTATCTTTCATCATCAGTCTGCTCACGATTGTGGTTTCCATCCCAGGCTGGTGGACGTTCTTTATCCCGGCCTTGTTGATTCCGCTCCCGTTCCAAATTTTGCGCCGCGAGTTTCCTTTTTATCGCATCCGTTTTGCACTCTTGGCACTGCCCCTTGTTTTATTTTTGAGCTGGATATTTTTTCTGACGTATCCGCTCCTATACACTCTGTTTTCCATTGATTTTCTCGTCAGTTTACTGTTCGCGCCTCTGCTGCTTCTGTTGCTCTCCTCCCAGGGAATGCGTTTATGGGGCAAGCCCATCGCTTCGGCCCCTCGCTTTGCTAATCCATACCAGCCTAATGTGGAGCACCCGACGCCCGTGCCTTTTTTCATCGAGCACGCGCCCCAGGACAAAAAATATGCAGACGCGATCAGCAATGAATTGACAAAGTACGGTCACCCCAGGACAGGGGATGCAGCGCAGGCGCAAGCCAGTTTTGTCCTCCTCTCGCGTTTTAAGAGCTCAACTACCATAGATCCCGAGAAGCAAGCTCTTTACCCTGTTCTCATTCAAGATACGATTATTCAGGACGCGAACATTCAACGCATCCAGTGGATTGACTTTCGACGCGGCATCCGAAACCTGGATCGGCTCGCCAGGCTGTTGCCCGAACCCGCGAAGTTACTCAGAGCTCTGGGCGTTGCTCCGATCAGTGGACAGGTCCTGTACCCGCGCATCATTGAAATCCTGGATTATTTCCTTGCTCTTCTGGCATTCTTCTCGATCAGTGCCTGGATCCCCCTGGGATTCGAATTAGGCAAAGAATTCTTTCAGCTCGATAATTGGGTGTCCTTTATCGTCGTCAACGCGGTGTTTTCCTTATTGACACTGTTCATCATCTTCTCCACAAGGCGTGCATTGATTGGACGTGCAGGAAGGCTCGCCTCGCTTAAATGGCTGGCAGCTTCTCTTTTCTTTATCGGTATGATCGTGTTCATTCAAGCCTTCTATCTGCTCGCCA
>DATFQC010000518.1:0-2173 GCA_035264425.1 Anaerolineales bacterium | reverse complement strand
AAGTACAAGTCGTCGATAGGCCTGGGCACGCTGTGAAAGCTCACCCGCCAGCAAACGCGCCTGCTGGAATAAATTCTCTGCCTGCAACATGCTTGTGTAACTGGTGATCCCGCCCAAGGCATAGCGACGCATCATCGAGATGACATTATGCCAGACGGCTGGGGAGAGCCCATTTTTTTGCATCAATTCGATCATGGCATTGATCGTCTTTAAAAAGTCATCGCTGGAAGATTTGCTGTTCAGCGTCAACAGAAAGCCATCCCAGGCACGGCCAAAGGCTTCTCTGAATTGTAGGAGCGCCGGATCCTGATCGGTAATGCCCGCTGAATTCAGCAAGGCCCGCAGGGCCGCCTCGCGTTTGTTTTCCAGCCGGCCTGTTTTTGCTACATCGCGTGGCGCAACGGCTGCTTGGCGCACATTCTCCGGCAAGCACCCGCATGACCAGCGGATGAGCAATTGTGTGGGCGTCATAATAATGTTCGGAATGGAATCCCCGTTGATGCGTTTGAGCAACGTCTCCATGGCGTGTTTGCCTGCGGTGTAGAACGATTGTCTTACTGTGGTCAATGGCACACCGGTCGCCTGGGCTTCGCGCAAGTCGTCGAAGCCGGTGACTGCCACATCCTCCGGGACATGAACGCCGCGCTGTTGCAGTATCTCCAGAGCACCAAAGGCCATGCTGTCATTTGCTGCGACGACGGACTGAAAACGAAGCTTGCGTTCATCCAACAGAGTGCGAATTGCGGCTCTCCCACTTTCGGGGGAGAAATCACCATCCACGACCAGGTCTTCATCAAAGCGCAGGCTGTGCGCCTTGAGTTCATCCAGGTAAGCCTGAAAGCGTTGTTCCGCATCGATTTGCCCCGGGATGCCACGGATAAAAGCAATGCGCTTATAGCCATGTTCCTCAATGAGGTGGCGGACGGCAGAACGCATGCCCTCGGCATTATTTGGAATGAACATCGAAGCGCGGTCGATCTCCACCGATTGCGTGACAATGGGTATATTGCCATAAAGTTCAAAAAATGTTTTCAGGTCAGCTGGGTTCGTTCCGTAGGCAACATCAGCAGTCACCAGCAAACCATCCAGTTGGTCCGGTTTGGCGAGATCATATAACCCATAGGAAGATTTGTTCTTATCAGATGTTGGGATCGGCGTCAGTTTGCCACCGATAAAATGCACCAAATTCACATTATGTTCTTCCGCAGCATCATTGATGCCCGCGATAAACTCTGCGCCCCATGAGCGCCCGACTTGTGAAGCAAACACACCGATAGTTTTACGTCTTGAAGATGGCTGGGTTGGAGACAACATCCAGGTTGACCTCTTGAAAGAGATAAATGGATTATATCCTTGATTCCCACATGCCAAGCACAACAAGAAAATGACAAAATATAGGTCATCCCCAGTCGATTATTGATTCTTCTACCAAGAAGACCCTAACTTCCTAAAGCTCACCTATAGAGCAAGCCTCATCTGCCACTGTGATAGTTTTTCTCTCTCAAAACCTGCTCTTACAAAAACATTCTCCAATTCCTCAGGGAATAGGGCGGGAACATGCCATGACTTTCCTGGATGATTTGCAATAAGACTTTTAAGCATGTGGGTGCCCAGTCTATTCCCGCGTACATCGGCCTCAACTAATAATGACCAGATTACTACACGGTCAGCCTCCGGGTTTGAAATGGCAACATAGGCCTGTCCATTACAATAGGCACGTGCCGGCGGGTTCAGCTGGGCAATACTTTCCCCTGATAATTGCCAGGGCAGGTCTGATAAACCATGCTGCGAAATCAAACGCCCCATTTCGCGTAAATCGATTTCCTGTAAAGGCTGGCTCTCTTTTTCTTCTGCATCTTTTCGAATGAAACCAATTAACCTCCGAACGGTTCGGAAACCTGATTTTTGATATAACTTTACTGCAGGATCATTTTGCTCGATCACTTCCAGTGAAATCGCGCGCTCTCCACGCTGACGGGCCTCCGCAATAAGTTGCTCCATAAACCACGAGCCGGCACCTTGGCCGCGCCTTTCCTTTGAAATGCCCATCGCTGCGAGCCGGCTCGTCCAGCCACGTCGCGCAATCAATGCAATGCCACACGGTCGGTCATCCGTAATCAATACGCGGCTGGCAGTTAAATCGATACCATCTTTGCGGAGCATCGTTAAGAAA
>DATFQC010000517.1:0-6789 GCA_035264425.1 Anaerolineales bacterium | reverse complement strand
CGGTCACCAGAGCCGTTACATCGTATTCCACCCAGGAGCTCGCCGCAATCGCACCCTTATTATCAAATGCGCTACTTAACACTCCAGGTTGCGAATTCCAGGTGATGCCACTCGCGCCTGATTCGACCCAATTACTATCAGCGAGATAAGCAGCCGGTCCATTGGCAGTTCCATTGGTTGTGCAAAATACGCGCAGCTTCGCACTTTGGATTGATCCGCTGATAGCACTCGTGCTAAAGCGGATAAAACTGGTTTGGGCCGCACCGGCATCACCATCGGCCTGAAGAGTAGTAGCTGTACCATAATTAGTTGTGGGTGAAGTCTGAACGACCCGCGCGTCTGCCGTAGCTGTAAAGGCTAATGTTCCTGGAGCACCCACGGTGGATGTTGCAGTGGGAGTACGAGTTACCGTTGGAGTAATTACGGACGTTGGTGTTCGGCTGGGCGTCGGAGTCACTGCATTTGTAGAAGTCTGGATGATAAGCTGGGGCTGATTTGAAGTAGCATCCCGACTATTAAAATTCATGACCGTGCTGCTGGTCGTGCTAACGGCTACATCAAATGTACCATTCCCAGTGATGAGGGAGGTCACATTGACGCTCGTCCAACTGCTGGAAGCGAAATTGCCAGACGATCCAATCAAGGCTCCCAGGGCTGGCGCGTTGGCGTACGTGATCGTCCCTTCTTCCCAGCCCTGACTATTCACACGACTAACCTTGTAGCCCGTCGCCGAACTGGAAGTCGTGTAGAGTCGTAAGGTTGCATTCGTCACGGTGCCGACAATATCGCCTACATTAAAACGCAGGTAGGAATGATAATCTGGAGAAGCATCCGCTTTTAAGGTTGCAGAACGCCCGTAATTAGTCGTTGTGACATCTCCAGCTACATAGGCATCGGCTACAGGGTTGAATGTATAAGTGGCTGTGCTCTGCGTAGTAGCTGATTTCGAAGTAGACAACGCTGAATGATTGCCTGAGCCGTCGAAAGCATCCACCCGATAAGCATAAGTAGTGGCGGGGCTTAAGGTAGTGTCTGAATAGGTCAGTGTGTTTCTGCCAACGGTGTTTATTAACACGCCGTCTCTATAAATCCCATAGCCTCTGATGCCTGTGTTGTCTGTGGAGGCTGTCCAGCTCAAGTTGATTTGTGTGCCGCTGGCAACCGTAGCCGTTAAGTTAGTGGGAGTAGAAGGAGCTGTTGATTCGGCTCCGCTGGTAAACGCATAATTGACGACATCAAAGGACTGACCCAGGGAGTTGATCGGTGTGACCGTTACGTTCGTACCGTTTACGGTTACTTTCAAGAAATGAAAAACCTGCGCCTGGCTGGTTGGAACCGGTGCAGAACCACATGCCTTACCGGTTGTTGTGAACTTGATAGCATAAGCATCCAAAGAGGTACAAGTACCGAGCGTTCCCGGTGTTGCTCCGCCTCCTCCGCTGATGTAGTTCGGAATTCCGCTTGCACTGGCAAGGTTCCGTTCATAGATGTGAGCATGCCCGGTAAAGCCAAGATCTACTCCATTTTGTTTTAATAATCCTTCAAGACTGCTACTTCCCTGCAAGAAGGTATCAGTGGATTCAATGGGGTTATCTGAATAAACGGGATAATGCCAAAAGGCAAATTTCAAAACAGAAGGGTGCGCCGCCAGATCAGCCTTTAGCCATTCATATTGCGCTGTTCCAGGCGCCCAGTGATAATCATAGTCCACCTTGTACTCACTCGCTGTGCCGATATTCACTTCTTCCCAGGCCGCGTTCAGAATATAAAAACGAGCTGGGCCCGCATCAAACGCGTACCAGGCGCTGGGGTAGGATTTCGAGGTCGTTCCATCCAAACAGCAATATGTTTCTTTAACATATCTCCCCCCAGATAAAGAAACCGCTCGGTCCTGCGGCCAGGTAAGCAGAGCAGGATGATTGGTGTCTGGACTGTCGAAGCCATGGTTTCCTAAGATCGGAAAGATAGGCAAAGAAGAGCCTGGAACTTTCCAGAACGACGGGCCAAAAACTGCGCTAATATTCAGCCCGCTTTGAACTAAATCCCCAAGGTTCTTCTGGTTGCCGTCGGGATAACCGTTATCGCCTGTAGTTACGACAAAGCGGGCACCACTGGAGGCAATCAACGACATCAGGTTGGCCTGAGGAGGGTTGGTCCCGGAAGAATCCACCATTCCCCAGTCACCGATTACGTCAAATACATAAGACTGAGTTGACCCTGCAGGTACCTGTGTCCAGAAGGATGGTGCGGTGTCACTGCCCAGCAGATCAATCTGATTTACCGGACTCGTGCCTAAATAAACGCGGTAACAATACTGGGTTCCCGGCTGCAGGTTGAGCTGTGCCTTCCACTGATACTCGAGAACTCCATTCACGGAAATGGGTGTTTTCGTCCCAGAGACATAATGAGACGTGCACGCTTCAGAGCCTACTTTTCCAAAGCGTACTCCTCCACTAGACTCTGAGCGATCCGTTGCCCAATTGATTGTGGCATAGGCACCAACAGTATCGGTCAGGTAGGGGTAACGCCGCAAAGCGGAGCTATAACTGCTAAGGACTGAACTGGAGGTCGCCGAAATTCCAAACAGAGTCATTAAAGACAGAAACACGATTACTAATTTCACCCGAAACGCAAAATATCTCTGCATCCTTACCTGCTTTCTAAAAAGAATAAATACTCTGATTGCTGTACCCTGTTATTTTTTACCCGCGACAGCAAAATTTCTAATTAATAATTAAGAATCTTAGCTTTTGGTTCGCTAGAGATTTAGAACTCATAAATTATGACGGCTTCGCTATGCAGTTGTTACAATTTCAATTCCCGCTACTTGAAATTTTATCACCAGGATAGTGTAGTTTGAATTAGCCTTGGTTCATTTAATATGAAAAAGCAATTTAGTAACCGGAGTATCTTAAAGTCTGAAAATATGTGAGACAAGCGGTAAAATGAATTTATATGGCTGAAAACATCAAAGTGATAGCAACCAACCGCAAGGCAAGTTTTGAATATTTTTTGCTTGAGAGATTCGAAGCTGGTCTCGCTTTACAGGGGAGCGAGATCAAATCAATTCGCGCGGGGCAAATGAGCATTCAAGAATCTTTTGTGGAGATCGAGAATGGTGAGCAAGCCTGGCTGGTAGAAGCCCACATCGCCCCTTACGCGCAAGCCAATCGTTTCAATCATGAGCCCCGGAGAAAACGTCGTTTGCTCCTGCATAAGAAACAAATCCATGAATTGTGGAATAATGTGCGCATCAAGGGTATGACGATTGTCCCGACACGGGTCTATTTGAAAGATGGGCGCGCCAAGATCGAGATCGCTTTGGCAAAAGGCAAAAAGGCTTATGACAAACGTGCCGCGATTGCAAAACGGGATGAAGCTCGCAGCGCAGAACGCGAGTCAAGGGTCAGGTAGGTTATTCATAAGAAACCACAAAACAAAAAGACTATGCAACCCTCAACTATTGGCGGAATTAATCAACTCCCTGAAAACGAAAAACGGGCCATCTATGCTCGCTATATTCCAAAAGAACTGATCCAAAAGTTTAACCTACCTGAATTAACCCATAACAAGGATTTACTGCAATTCCGTTTCGCAGAAGGGTACAGCGATGTGGAAATGCGCCTTTATCATCAGGTGGGATTTAAAGATCCTGTTTTATACGCCCATCTCACTGATACGCTCAATGGGCAAATCCACGTATTGCTTTATATTCTGAATAATCCCCACGCGCCGCGCTTCGACGTAGATAAAATGCCCGATGGCTCTCCCACTCGATTCGGCACACTCCAACGGCACATCGAGGCAGAAAAGGCCGCTCTGGAAAATGGACTGGCACCGGGGCAAGTGCGGCGCGGACTGCGTTTGCTACAGTCTGCAATGAAAGCTTTCGAAGAATTTATTACCAGTTTAGGGCATGATATGTATTTTATCGAACCGTTGTATTATCACAACGCGGTCATCTTCGAGCGCTACGGGTTTGCCTATCAGATAGGAAAACGCCGCATGGAGGGAATCCATGCTGGCTTTCAGGAGGGAGGCGAGCTCAATCAAAAGCTGGATGACTCTAATCCTTTTCGATCCTCCCCCGCTGCGAATAGCATCCGTTTAAGATCATGGGCAATCCATGATGGCATTCTGGGAGAGCCTTTTACGAATGTAACCATGTATAAACGTGTGGGAAACTCGGCAAACATCACCACCTCACCAGGCTGTAAATGGTAATTAACACTACTCTAAGAAAATAGATTCATACCCCGTTAGGGGATTTTGTGAGGGCTAGGGGAAACCCTAATTGCAACAAAAATACCTCTCCTCTATACTTATTTCAGTTAATGGCACCATCGGCGAAATGGGGATAACAAGGCTTTTTCATTGAACGCACCATAAAATTTTTATCTGGGTAGCAGGCTTCTTTGCCAATGTTTCTGGTGAGAATTTAATTTAAGTTAGAGAAGGATGAACTGATGAGTGAAAAGGAAAAACTAAAAGGCATTACAGGGTTTGATGAGCAGGAGACAGTTGGCGTTTCTCCTTGGATGCTTTCTTTGCTGGATGAGCTGGGTTCTGAGCGAAAGTCGCCTCATTGGAGTTACTCATCGGGGGATTTCTACTTCGAGATCGTTGAGGGAAAGCAATCGCTTTGGATCATCAACCGTTTCCCAGCCGGTGCAGAGGTCGCGTTACGTGCCGCTCATTGTCCGGATGGGGAGCTGGCGATTGACGAAATCCTGCAGATCGAGGCCGGTGTGGAAGTGCGGGTCACCTCGACGATTGGAAATTTCCGGGTGCAGGTCGAGTTCCCTCGCCCCGACCGTCCGCTGCTCCATTGTAAGAGCATGCTCACGCCAGCGGTGCCCCTACGGATTTCTTTCTGGCCTCGAGATATTATTCCGCTGGGAAAAGAAGATAATCTGACCAGTTCTGAAGGAATAATCTATGCAGAGCAAGTGAAAGCGCGCGCAGGCTTGGTTTATTTCAGCCTGAAAAAACCACGAGGCGGATCGGTACTTTATTTCCAAAACCTCACCTCTCTGGGTGATTACTGTAAGCAAACGAAGACCTCTGCTTCTGGTGTGGTGGGTGGTGAATGGCCTGAGTTGGGTTTACTTCTGCCAACGGCTTCGGAAAAAACACTTGACGCCGGGCAGGAAATAGTGATCTCAGATGCGTTCATGATTTTGAGTCGAGAAGTTCCGAAGGATGATTTAGAGATGTCGAGGCAGTTCCTCGACCTTCTCGCCCAGGTGTATCTGGCTCTCCCCCCGGCGAAAACAGAATACCGGCCTTGGCCCGATATTCTGAAAAAATCCCTGCATGATCTGTCCAATGCAGCCACTTGCTGGTCTGAGGAGGATGGACATAATTATTTGAACGCATATGTGGGTGACTATGAGACTCCACCGGAGAGCATGGTACAGCTGACTGTTCTCCTGCCTCTCCTTGAATACCAGGATTGGAGTGGAGAGGAAGTTCCGATCAGCAAAGATCTTCTCTCGGGATTGCCTGAGTTTTTTGATCGTAAAGCGGGTGTGCTTGGGCGCTGGCTGCCTTCGGCTGCAGGTAAATTGGATGGTTCTGAACCTCAGAAGGAACCTCGGACGATGGATTCCTGGTACCTCTACCATTCTCTGATGAATATTTCCCGCCTGGCCCTACGCGGAGATGAAACAGCTCGCAAGTTATTCCTAGACTCGATGGATTATGCCATCAAGGTTGCCCATAGATTTGAGTATCACTGGCCTGTTTTCTATCACTTGGACACCTTGGAGATCCTCAAGGCGGAGACAAAAGAAGGTGAAGGCGGAGAGACCGATGTTCCTTGTCTCTATATCCATGTGATGATGCAAGCCTGGGATTTGACCAAGGAAGAGCGCTACCTTGAGGAAGCCAAAAAAGCCGCGCGTTCCATCAAGGGTCTAGGCTTCAACTTATTCTACCAGGCCAACGAAACGCTCTTTGGTGCAGGAGCCTTACTTCGGCTGTGGCGGGAGACCGAAGACGAGCTCTATCTCAACCTGAGTTACCTGTGCATGGCAAACATTTTCAATAACGTCTGGATGTGGGATTGTAACTATGGATATGGAAAACACTATCCGACGTTTTTTGCTCTCTTTCCTCTCAAGAATTGCCCTTACACGGCGGTTTATGAAGAAGTGGAAGGCTTCGCGGCGCTACACGATTACCTGACTAACTACAATGGGGACGCTCCGGAATGGCTTAGGATTCTGATCCCAGAATTTCTCCGCTGCCTGCTCTATAAAGCTAGTTTCTATTACCCCCCGAACCTCCCTACCGAAATGCTGACGGAACAACCGAAGACGGGCGAACTGGACCCCAAGCTTTGGATTCCCATCGAGGATATCTACGATGGCTGGGAGAAAGCTGGGCAAGTCGGGCAGGAAGTATATGGAGCAGGACTGCCTTTTGCACTCATTCCGCGTCATTACTATAAAGTACCTGATGAAAAATTTATGATCTACATTGAGTATCCCACGGAAGGTTTTTCAGCGCGGATAAAAGGTTTAGCCTCGATGCGTGTGCTGGGAGATCAGAGGCTCTCGTGTCGGATACGGATCATACCGACCAGCAAAAGGTCTTTGCCCAAATTCGAAGTCCGCACCGAACGTGAAGGAGACTTTGAAACCTTAGAAGGTCACGAGACTCCCGAAGGACACATTGAGTATGAAGTGTTTGGAGACCGTATCTTAATGGTGCAATGGGAAGCCGATGAAAGCGCAACAGGAAGCCAAAAGAATAATGGACGGAAAGGAAAAAGAAATGAATGAA
>DATFQC010000516.1:0-5032 GCA_035264425.1 Anaerolineales bacterium | reverse complement strand
ATGCTGCTCGCATTGAGCCCATCTCAATAGCCATGAACTCTTTGTAACATAATGAAAAACGGTTACCGAATAGCGCGTGTCCCTATATCCTTGAAATGATTAATGACACGTGCGACGAGAAATCCTTTTAATAACGAGTTAGCATCATGAATTCCTTAAATCGTTTTTTGGCCATCTCCACCACTGACCCGGATGATACTCGCAGAAGAAGAATTCTTAATTTTCTAGTTGTGAGTGTTGCAGCTCTATCTCTTATTGCTATAGTAGTATCGTTTATATCAGTTTATTCTAAGGCAGTAAGGTGGGAAAATGTGTCCTTGATCATTATTGGCAGCGTTATTACGATTCTTGGAATGCTGCTTGTGTATTTTATTAATTCTCGCTTTTCAGGGCGAATAGCAGCAATTATTTTCCTGGTCTTTTTAACAATTGTTTTTGCATTTAGCGACACCCCGGAGCAGGTAGCGGGTGGCCGGAGCTTATTTGGTTTCGCTATCCCAATCATTATGGCAAGCATATTGCTGGTCCCCTGGTCTAGTTTTGTTTTTAGTTCGATCAGTGGAATTATTGTTTCTGTACTCGCTTTATCAATCAATAGTGTACCGAATAGCCCTGCAATTATTGGATTTTTCGTAATTGCTCTCGTGTCTTGGCTCTCCTCACGCAGCCTAGAACAGGCCTTAAAAGAACTACGCAACATTAACGCAAACCTCGATCAAGTCGTTGTGGAACGTACCAAGGCACTTTCTGAATCCCTAGAACGGGAACGAATTGAAGCAGGACGCAGTCAGGCCATTTTGAATTCCATTGCAGATGGTGTGGTTGTTTTTGACACAAACTGGAATGCAATCCTGGCGAATCCAGCGTTAACGGGAATGCTCGACCTTCCGCTGGAGCTGATCGTTAATAAAAACTTTCGCGATCTCATCGAACATCCAAGTCTTTCTTCCCGAAGCCGCAACCTGTTACGCGCCATGATGGAGTATGACACCCAGCCTCCTAGTTTTCGCATTGAATGGGATAAGAAGACTCTTTCCATTAGCGCAGCCCAAGTCTATGATTACACAAAGGATCGGTTTGCAAACATCGGAACTGTCACCGTTTTCCGTGATTTCACGCGTGAGGCCGAAGTGGAAAAACTTAAGAGCACCTTTGTGGCCATCGTTTCTCATGAACTTCGCACACCACTGAATGCCATTTTGGGATATGCCGAAATGTTCAAAGAGGAAGTCTATGGCCCAATGAATGACAAGCAGGTCAATATGTCTGACCGCATTATGAAAAATACACAGCGTCTGCTTGGCCTTATTAATGATTTGCTCGACCAGGCGCAAATGGAAGCCGGCAAGCTGACCATCCAAATGGCTCCCATTCGACCTGCCGAGTTGCTGGAGAATCTGCATAGTGTGATGGATCAGATGGCTCTCGACAAAAAGCTAATGCTGACCAGCGAAATCGATGATAAGCTTCCAGAAGTCTTAAACGGTGACGGAGCACGTTTACAGCAAATCTTGCTGAATCTAGTGAACAATAGCATTAAATTTACAGAGCATGGGACGGTGCATGTGAAGCTCTTTTCTCCCTATCGAAACCGATGGGGTATAGAAGTATCCGATACCGGATCTGGCATTCCTGAGTCTGAAGTGCCATTCATATTTGAAACATTTCGCCAGGTGGAAGGCACAACCACCCGCGTTCACGGTGGTTTTGGATTGGGATTATCCATTGTCAAGCAATTGGTCAATCTGATGCATGGAGATATCAGCGTCAAGAGCAAGATCGATGCGGGCAGCCTGTTTACAATCACACTGCCTCTTGTCATTCCCGAGGAAAGCATTGAGAAATGGAGTATTGGATGAGTGAATTAGCCCTAATTATTGAAGATGATGAGGATCTTGCCAGCATTTTTGCCGAAGCGCTTCGAGGAGTCGGGTTTGAGGTGGAAATTATCGAGGATGGACAAGCCGCGCAAGAGAGGCTGAAAAATGGAATAACTCCGTTCCTGATCTTGCTGGATATGCATCTACCTCATATATCGGGCGCAGATCTATTAACGAACATTATCAAAAAAGAAGACCGTTTTTCTAAAACAACCGTTATCATCACAACGGCTGACGCTCGCATGGGGGAAGCGTACACGGAAGAAGTAGACTTTGTGATGATTAAACCTATCTCGTTTGTTCAATTACGAGATTTAACCAGCCGCCTAAAACCAAAAAGATAACACTACGTGGCGTATATCAAAGAATATTGTTCTAGGCTGAAGACGTATCGATGTCCTTCTTACAGGGTGCGTATATTCTCAGTGACCCATTGAATTATCCCATGGAATATGAGCAACCTGCTGGTTTTCTGTGGAGTAACACGGTCGAAGTTAAATAGTTTGTCTGTGAAACCCGTTTGAAAAAACAAGAATCTAATTCATAAAAGCACCTCCTGTTGAAGTTTCAACAGGAGGTGCTTTGTTATATTTTCTCAAATCGCTTAATCGTTCAAATGATAGGTATGATATGAATTCTGGCAGGGATTTCCCCACGCAATATGCATTTCCCGCGCCGAAAGATCGATCACCATTGCGGCAATGGTGTTTTCACGGTCAAGCGGATCAATGCCTGCAATATTATGGTTGCAGATCGAGTTCGGCAGGTTAACATGATCCTTTTGGATGGCCTGCATGGTCTTGATGGTATGCGTGGAGTTTTGTCTCAACAGACGGTTGGCACGGAAATAGCGTACACGCGAAGAGATCAGTTCTTCAGGATCATTTTCGATCTCTTTCATGACCTGAGAAAAATAATGATTGGTATGGACCATATACCCATCTGTGCCATGCAGGATGTCGAATCTGCGCGCTGATACTTCAACAGAATAGAGCTCGCCACTTTCATGCGCAAGCAAATGGTTATAGCCCGCGGCACGATGAGAGATAAGCATCCGTCCAATGGCCCCCGAAACGCGCCGTGCTGCGAGGACTGCGCGCGCCACCACCAAGCGAGGGATCCCAATCCGTGAATCGTTGGGATAGACGGAATCGATGAGTTGGGCAATGCCATAGGCATTGAATCCCACATTGGGCAGAAGCCCGCCATACGTCATGGCCAGGAATGGAGGCTCTTCCTTTGGTCTCGCGGAGACAACGAAGACATCCTTCTCATCCTCAGGGACCCAATCTTCATTATGAGCCAGGAGTACATGACCATCCGCCGTGCGTTCTTCATTGACCGCGAAACTTGTGCAGCGCGTGAGATGAAGCGCATCCATCGTCATGGCCTCCATCACATTCAACACCACAACATCATCAAAGGTAACATTTGCGCCCTGGGCGACGCCTTGCATCTCCTCGATATATTGCGGATAACGTTCTTCGGCAAAAGGCAGATATTTGCGGGACTGGACTTTCGCTCCACCCCATGTAAGCTCCAGCGAATCGTAGGATTGATCAATCAGGATATGCGCGTTTTCAATACTATGCTGGACCTGCTCACGCCGTGCTTCGCCGATTTGACAGCCCATTTCATGATGTGTCCCCGAGACTTCAACGAGCGGTGGTGGAGAATTATGAATAATTGTGTTGGGAATTGGTGTTTCTCTGAATGCCATGCTGCCTCGATAAAATAAATTCGCCCCAAGGTTGCTCGGGGCGAATTTATTATAACATGAGAGATTTTAAGGCTAGGAAGCAGGGGGCAGCTGCCCAGAGCCCGTCGATGAGTCGGAGGGTGGCGTAAAAACGGGCATGGCGAGAGCCTGAGGTTGTCGTATTCCAAACCAAGTCATCACAGCCCCGCCGATTCCCACCATCCCAAGCAGGAAGAGGATCAAACCTCCGAGACAGGGAATCAGCCCGATGGCACCCCCCACCAGCATCAGCATGAATGTGCCAAATCCGATGCTGAGCACAGGTGACCAGGTTTGATTGAGTGACTTGGTGAAGCGTTCACCGACCTCGGAGCCCATTGCCACCACACCAAATAGCCAGGCAAAGAAAGCCACGATAGGTGGAATAATGGTCAGGAAAAGGATCGCTGCAACAAAGAATGATAAGAGCCCAATGGCACCGGTCATTAGCGGTTGCGAAACAATAACTTTTCCTGCACGCTCGAGCTGTGGCTGCCAGAAAAGAGCAAGTAGCATCGCAAATCCTGCGACAAAAACTGCCCAGAAGCCAATCCAGAAGACTTGAGCGAAGGGATTGTAGTTGATATGGATGTTTGGACTCGGCACATTAGGAATGATGGGAGCATCAGGCCCCGTCGGCGGGATGTGTCCGTTGGGGAAGGTTATATTTGGTGCAACATTATTGACCACTTCACCTTCGATTTTCGCGCCTTCCGCACGGGTCAATTGACTGCCAATCGTGACAACATCACCCGTCACCAACGCGGACTTTTCAAGGTTGATCTGCCCACCCACCACAACGACATCTCCTTTAGTATCGCCAGCGCTTTTGATCGTGCCGCCAATAACTACTAGGTTTCCGTTCAGGTTGGTATCTTCTTCAAGGGTGACATTGCCACCAAAGACGACGAGATCACCATTAAAGGTATCCCCTTTCTCTAGGGTGAAGTTGCTACCAAAGATGACACGACCTCCATCGCTCGGATTCGGTCCCTGCGCGTAAGCCGAACGGGTTGGTAGGAGGAAAAGGCCAACTAGGATAAAAAGGGTTAAAAGTTTGTTTATTGTTTTCTTCATAATTACACTCCTCGCGGAACGTCCCCTCGGGCGAACCGCCATATTGATACCGTCCATAAAAGACCAAAGCCTGCAAACGCGGAAACCAACACCATGAATCCGAAAGGAGTAAGGAAACTTGGCATCACACGTAACATTACAGAACCTGCCTGTGCAATGGCTTGCAGGGTCGTGATCAGGAAAACACCCCACTCGATGAGGGAAGTGATCCAGGTGGCAGGCGATGCAAAGAAAGAGGACAGGTATGGTCCGGCAATCCATGCCAGCATTACGAGGCCTCCGAATGTGAATAAGATCGCGCCCCATAATCTGCGCCGACGCTCGGCCAGCTTCCGCG
>DATFQC010000515.1:0-4776 GCA_035264425.1 Anaerolineales bacterium | reverse complement strand
GCAGAGAAAATCTGTATATTACGCCCGAGTTTGGTCCACCGGCCTATATGCACACGGCGCCCTTTACAAATCAGCCGGTCGGCGATGTTTGGGAACAAAATGAGTATATGAAAGAGTTGCTTATGAAGCAACTCGAAACATAAGCGCATAGATGCACGATCCTTGCCCAGCATGGGACCATGCTCGTTTTAGCCACGTTCGTTTCATCTTTCTGCGAAGTTTTTAAAGAATGCACAGAATTCTGGATGGATAAAAGTCAATCTGTCCAGTTTAATATGGTAAGGAATAGTTTCTCAAACTTTTTGGGATCAGCACTCCTTGCGACCTTGATCTTTGCACCGTTTGCATCTTGTTTCGTGCGTCCGATTTCTGGACCCTCTTCTTCGACAACGCTTAAATTTAGCTCTTCAAATTTGACAATGGTCTGGTCAGTAAAAGTCGCGGAGGTCAACGAATCCCAAAACTGGAATCCGCCGCTGTCTACAAAATCAAGATTGGCTGTCAGCAAATCATACACCAGCTTTGCCGTCGGAGTGTTGCGATTTTTTTCGAGCGCCTTATAAAAATTGCGGGTGACTGGTACATCGTCTGTTGCATCCAAAGGAATCAAAATGATGGGGATGCCTGATTTGAAAACAATATTCGCCGCAACCGGGTCAATATAGATATTCCATTCCGCATACTCATTCTGGATATTGACGCCGGAATTCCCCACATTTCCTTTCGCTTCCAGCGCACCGCCCATGATGTAGATCTCCTTGATCCTGGAGCCGATTTCTGGTGCTTTTTGGAGTGCTTCTGCAATATTCGTCAGCGGTCCAACCGCTACAATCGTGATCGCTTCATTTGATTTTTGAAGAATGTCTATAATCAGATCAGGAGCGCTTAGATTAGAGGCCGCTCCGCCATCGGGAATTTCAACGCCGTATGCATTATCTACAGCCTTCCGCCACTCAGCCGGGAAAGCATGATTTCCTGCTAGTGGCGTTTCCCTCCCGCAGGCGACCGGGATAGCTTCATGACTGCTTACGGTCACCAGCCCCAGGGCATGGGATACCCCGGGTCCACAATGCGCTTCCCCAGTCCCGGAGACCGTAATTGCCTTGACGTCTGCATTTGGGTGGGACAACAGAAATAAAGCCGCAAAGATGTCTTCGTGCGCCATATCCGTATCAAAAATGACGGGTTTCGGAGCCTGAATCTGAATCAGGCTGGGGTCAGGGGTTAGACTTTGGCTCACACAGCTGGCAATGAGAAGGGATGATGCGGAAATGATGACCAGAAACAATTCTCTAAGGGGTTTGAAACAGAGACTGTTCATAGACTTTCTCCTTGAGTATCCTGTCACTAAGCACCCTACGCCGCCAAATACTAATTCGATTCCTCAATTTTAACTGTTATTCATTGTGATTGGTTATAAGCCCTGGTTATTTAACACAGCTTATGACTTTTTAGAAAAAAAACAGGTAAACGATTCACATGAATCGTTTACCTGTCTCCTTGTATACTTGTTTTCTTCTACAACTTTTCCAACTCATCCACCATGCGGCTCAACACATCAAATCCGCCCTGCCAGAATTTAGGGCTGCGGATGTCAATGCCTGCATCAGATAAAATCTTCTCAGGAGCTTCTGATCCACCGGAGGATAAGATCTTGAGATATTTCGGTTTGAACGATTCGCCTTCCGCTTTGAACTGCTGATACAGCGAGAACACCAGCAATTGACCGAATGCATAGGCATAGACATAGAATGGGGTGTGATAGATATGCGGAATGGACACCCATTCCCATTTGAATTCGTCGCTTAATTCCACTGAATCGCCGAATTGCTCCTTTAGGTTTTCCATGTACGCCGCGGATAACTCATCCGTCGAGGCGTTCTTCTGGATCAGCGCGTGGGCATCCCGTTCGAACATCGCAAAATAGATCTGTCGCAGAATAGTCGCAAAGGCATCATCCATCTGCTTGAACAGAATATCACGGCGCACGGATGCATCAGTCTCTTCCGCGAGTAATTTTTCAGTCAGCATCATTTCGCCAAAGGTGGAGGCGGTTTCTGCCAGCGGCAGGGAAGAGTGGAAGGTAAACGTGCTGTGATGGGAGGCCAGCATGGCATGGATGGCATGTCCGAGTTCATGCGCCAGCGTCGCCACGTCGCGTGCCCGACCCGTGTAGTTCATTAACACATAGGGAGTATTCTCAGGGTTGATGGAGGCACAGAACGCGCCGCCCTGCTTGCCCTTGCGGACCTCGCTATCAAGGTGGTCCTGGTCGAAGACCCGCTGTGCGAGTTCGCCAACCTTCGGTTCGAAGGCGCTGAATGACTCCAGCACCATTTTCGCCGCATCCTCAAACTCAAAGGCTTTGTCTGATTTTGCCAGCGGCGCATAAATATCATAGCGGCGAAGTTTCCCCGAAGGGAGGCCGAGTTGTTTGGCTTTCAATTTGAAGTAGCGCTGGAAGATCTTGGAATTCTTCTTGGTTACATCCATCAAGACGTTCACGGCTTCATCCGGGACATCATTTGCCAGATTACGCACAGACATGGGACTGCTGAACTTCCGCATGATAATATTTTCATTATGCCAGTCGCGGGCGCGGGTCTGATACATCTGCCCCAGGATTGATCCATTCTCGCCATAGACCCGGTAAAGCTCCTGGTAGGCGCGGGCGCGCAGGTCAGCATCGGGTCCCTGCATATAGGGTTGCAACTGGGCACGCGTCAATTCCTTTACTTCGCCGTTAATCTCCAGTTTGAAAACATAACGGTTCGTCATCGCATCGTATAAATTGACGAGCGCGCTGGAACCCGTCACGTCCTTGAGGTTGATCGCTTTCTCTTCCGGCTCACTTAATGTGTAGGGTTTGAAATGACGGACCTCTTCGAGATAATAGCGATAATCACCGGAAGCGTTCATCAGACGTTCGGCGTTCGCTTCGTCCACATCCTTCCACCACAGATTGAAGAAGAGCGTGCGGTTCTGGATCTCCGCCGCAAACTGTTGGACGCGTCCTACCAGGCTTTGTGCATTCTGGTCCTGCGTGTCAGCAGCAAATGAAAGGCCGGCGAACGCGTAGACTCTGTTCACAATGCGGATGGTTTCTTCCGAGGCACGCACCACATCGAGAAAGGTCTCGGCATCCATATCTGATTTTAGTTTGCCGCGCACACCTTCAAACGATGCGACCTGCTCTTCCACATTATCGAACGCGGCTTGCAATTCCGGACTGTCGAAGCCGGAGAAAAGTTCGCCGAGGTCCCATTTTTTAACTGAGTAAGTGTTGATCGAGGTAGCCATTTAAATCTCTCCTTTAGAGTTTTTTACCATAAAATCAAATGCTTTCGTAGCGACAAAAGATGTATTTGAAGATGTATTTTTTAAAGACTTGAGCGGATGTGGACGATGTCACCGTCTTTGACAAGATATTCCTTGCCTTCCAGCCTCAGCTTGCCCTTGGCCTTGGCTTCGTTCATGCCACCCAGGCTGATAAGATCCTCATACGCCACCACCTCGGCCCGGACGAATCCACGCTGAAGATCGGTATGGATCTCACCGGCAGATTCCTGGGCGGTCGCGCCGCGCTTCGTCTCCCAGGCCCGGACCTCATCTTCCCCAACCGTGAAGAATGATTGGACCTGAAGCAAATCATAAGACAGGCGAACCATCCTGTTCAGGCTGAGTTCCTCGATGCCGTATTCCTGCATAAAGGTCGACGCGTCTTCCGGGGATAATTGAGCAATCTCCATTTCAAGCTTGCCCTGCAACGCCACGGAGGGTGTTTCAAACTCCCAGACCGGCGCCTCCTGACCTTCCCCCATATTGAAGACGATCAGCACTGGCTTGCGTGTGAGCAGCCCGAAACTCGCCAGGATTTTACTTTCCTCTGCGGAAACTTCCACCTTCCGCAGAGGAGTATTGTCAGAGAGCACCTCGCGCAGGCGCTGAAAGAGCGCGGTCTGACGTTCGTTATCCACTTTATCGGTCCCGCCTTTTTTGCGTTCTTCTGTCAGGCGTTCGAGTTTGCGTTCGACCGCGATCAGATCGTTCAAGAGCAACTCACTGAGCATAATATCCGCATCCCGGGCCGGGTCGATACTGCCCATGGTGTGCAGAACGCTGTCATCCTCAAAGCCACGGGCGACCAGGATGAATCCATCCATCTGGGCGAGTTGATTCAACAGCTGCCCGGAGATGCCGCTTTTCGCTGTGCCGCTTTCCAGCCCGGCGATATCGGCATAGGTCACTTTGGCATAGATCGTTTTCTTCGGCTTGAACATCTCCGAGAGTTTGGTGACGCGCGGGTCTGGGACTTCCACCACCGCGGTATGGACTTCGAAGCGACCGGCAGAAGCCGTCGTGGGTGTATTCCCGCGCGTTAATGCGTTGAAAATGGTGGTCTTTCCTGATTGAGGTAATCCGATAATTCCAAGTTTCATCTTGACCTTCGTGTTGGGAGTGGTATACTTTGGGGCGCCCTACTAAAGCGGGATCTTCGACAAATTTAGCCGGAGTGGCGGAATAGGCAGACGCGCACGACTCAAAATCGTGTTCCCTTCGGGAATGAGGGTTCGATTCCCTCCTTCGGCACTTGCTTCGCTCGCATTATACACGGATAACGAAGCGAAAACATCCTCCTGTACTAGGAGGATGTTTTATTATAAAGAAGTTGGGGCACCCTGGTAAGAGGCGGAACTTGGAGAAACGTCGCTGGTGGCGTTAATTTTCCTTCTAGCAGGGCATTCGTAATTTCAAGCATAGATTTAACCGTGGGCT
>DATFQC010000514.1:0-5416 GCA_035264425.1 Anaerolineales bacterium | reverse complement strand
CCGCCGCCGCCATGGGGAACAGAGAATGTTTTGTGCAGGTTGAAGTGCATCAGATCGAAGCCCAAATCGCCCGGGCGGACAATACCAAGCAGTGCGTTCAGGTTCGCGCCGTCGCCATACATCAAGCCGCCGCAACCGTGCACCAACTCGATGACCTTTTCGATATTTTCATCGAAGAGACCCAGCGTGTTCGGATTGGTGAGCATCATGCCCACGACATTTTCATCGCAGGCAGCCTCGAGAGCTTTGAGATTCACGTTACCGCGCGCATCCGATGGAATGGTAACCACAGTCATACCCATCATGCCGACCGAGGCGGGATTTGTCCCATGGGCAGCGTCGGGGATGAGCATCTTCGTGCGCTTTGTGTCCCCGCGCGACTTGTGATAGGCGCGCATCATCAGCACGCCTGTGAATTCTCCATGCGCGCCCGCGGCGGGTTGCAATGTCACCGCAGCAAAGCCGCCGATCTCTTTCAGCCATTCCTGTAATTGATACGTCAACACCAGATTGCCTTGCACCGTTTCAATTGGTTGCAACGGGTGTGTATATAAGAAACCCGGCAATCTGGCAGTGTCTTCATTGATCTTTGGGTTGTACTTCATCGTGCAGGAACCGAGCGGATAGTAACCACTGTCTACGCTATAGTTGAATTTGCTGAGATGCATGTAATGGCGGACAACATCTACTTCCGCAAGCTCGGGCAGAGGCAGGTCAGAGCGAAGTAACTCTTGTGGGGGTAGAGCCGTTACTGGGACGTCTGGCGCAGGCATCGTCACACCTATGCGTCCAGGGGAGGATAAATCGAAGATAGTCGGTTCAACGATCTTTGGCGTCGCTTTTTCAGCTTTTATCTCAGGTGCAGGAGCGGTGTTAATCATGGCTCACCTCCGAAAGGACTTCGACAAACGTGTCAATGTCTTCTTTTGAGTTCATCTCGGTCACTGCGACCAACATGTGATCTTTGAGGGCGGGATAATCCTGCCCGAGATCATATCCACCGATGATGCCATGTTCGAGCAAATGCGCATTGACTTCCTCAACGGGACGATTGACACACAATGCAAACTCATGGAAAAAAGGCTCAGTGAAGCACAGACCCATGCCATCGATCTGGCTGAGCTGCTGCGCGGCATAATGTGCTTTCTGATAACAAAGTTCTGCGACCTGCCGCAAGCCTTTCTTGCCAAGAAGCGAGAGATAGACCGCCGTCCCGAGTGCGATCAACCCCTGGTTGGTGCAGATGTTCGAGGTAGCGCGTTCACGTTTGATGTGCTGTTCTCGGGCGGTCAATGTAAGGACGTAGGCGCGTTGCCCGCGATTATCCACTGTTTCTCCGACCAGACGTCCCGCCATTTTATGCACGAAGTTCTTGCGCGTAGTGAAAAAGCCAACGCTGGGTCCGCCATACCACATCGGGATTCCCAGTGGCTGACCATCGCCCACAACCACGTCCGCGCCCATCGAGCCCGGCGTCTTGAACATGGCAAGTGCAGTCGGATTCGCAACAACGCAGACCAATGCACCTTTCGCGTGCGCGGCATCGATGAGCTTGGTGTAATCGTAAACACGTCCGAAGAAATCAGGGTACTGCACAATGACGAGCGATGTATTGTCGTCGATCAGACTTGTTAATTCATCGGGCTGTGAATCAAGATCGGCGTTCGCGTTGTCTCCCGCGATTTCAAGATCTATGCCCTGGCCGTAGGTGCGGATAACGGCGCGATACTGCGGGTGGACGGTGGGGGAAATAACTACTTTTTTGCGTTTTCCGCGAAACTGAGCGTAGGCAAGGTTGACTGCTTCTGCGGTGGCCGTGGCGCCATCATAGTGCGATGCGTTGGATACATCCATGCCAGTTAGTGCAGTCATCAGAGATTGATATTCAAAGATAGCCTGCAACGTGCCCTGCGAAATTTCGGGCTGGTAGGGAGTGTATGCAGTATAGAATTCACCGCGCCGAAGGATGTGATCCACAACGGATGGAATATAGTGGTTATACATGCCCGCGCCGAGGAAGGAGATCAGGTCACTGCGCACATTCTCATTCGACTGTGCCAGACCTGAAAGCTCATTCATCGCTTCCATTTCTGTGAGCGCGGGAGGCAGATTCAATTGCGGGAAACGATGTTTGGCAGGGACGGCCTCGAACAAATCATCCAGGGATTTGACTCCGATTGTCTCCAGCATCGCATCCCGTTCTTTTGGGCTAATAGGAATATAGGTCATAATATTATCCTCATGTCATTGCGACGTGGCAATCTCCTAATTGCTGATTAGTTAAGATTGCTTCAATTCGCTCACAATGACATATTGATTAATGTGTTCTTTCCTCGCAATACTTCTCGTAAGCAGCTGCATCCATCATGTCACCTTCCGCGCCACCCTCCACTTTGATCATCCAGCCTTCACCGTATGGATCTGAGTTAAGCGTTTCCGGCTTGTTGGACAAGTCCTTGTTCACTGCGCTGATCCTGCCACCAGCCGAGGCGTAAATTTCCGCAGAGGCTTTGACCGACTCCACCGATGCGATCGCTTTGCCTACTTCAATGCTGTCACCTTCATCAACGAGGAGTTCCACGAAGACAATATCGGACAACTGCGACTGGGCATAATCGCTGATCCCCATGGCCCCGCTGGCAGGGTCAAACCATTCATCAGACTTTGTGTATCTCAAATTGGCGGGTGCGTTCATATTAGTGGCTCCTCTATGAAAATGGATTTGGCGAATCAAAAAGGCGCACGAAATCACTCGCGCGCCTCTGTAATTTGACCTGAGAGATTCGCCTTGTTGGCCTCGACACCTGAGTCTCGACCCGCGGGCGTTACACCGTCGGTATCCCACGCGGAGTTCATCCGCAGGGGAGTTTTCCAGAGTTTCACCGGAACAGGGTCCTTTTGCCTGAGAGTTTCGTCTGGGTTCGCATGTCCCAGATTTGCACCTTCGGCGTCCTGCTTGCACGCAGGATCTCTTCCCTGTTACCTGTTATGTTGTAACTCCATTGTATGAGTCTGACGCAGGAGAGTCAAGAGGAGAAATATCATCTTAATAAAGTAGAAAGACTTCCGAACGACCTTCGGAAGTCTTGATTGAATTGTGCTTGTTGTGTAGCGGGCTCTATCAGCCTTGATGAGTCTCGTCCTCCGATGAAGACGCTTCTTGTTCAGGGGCCGATTCTTCTGGGATGACAGGAGCCGGCTCAGCTTCCGGAGTTGAAGCGAGTGCAATGGGAGCAAATGATTCAGCCGGTGCAAGAATCCCATTAAGTCGGGCGAAATAATCTTTGACTGTAAGATCGTTATAGAAGACCAGGGCAAGAATACCCACCACAACCGCGAAAAGATTACCTACCAAAACACAGACAATTTCGAGGATGGCAATATTCGTAGAAGGCTGAACTTGCTGCGGCGGATTGCTCATCAATTTCGCCGCGTAAATGATCTCGAATATTCCAAGGATGGTCGGCAAGATCGTGATGGGTATGCAAATGACTCCGATGAGGGTAGCAAGCACGGCGCCTGAGGCTGCAATCCCCCAGAACAGGTTGACAACGCCACTGGCAAGAGTCATCCATGCGATGACGTTTACTAACGTAGGTTTTTGTTGATTTGTGAATTGCGTGTTCATATCTTTCTCCAGAATGACAGTGCATTAACCTTTCGAAGGCAGCGATGTGGTGACATTTTGCTGATTCGTCACCCATCTGTGTCAAAACCTTCGCAAGGCTGATTTTTAGTTCACTTTTTATACGCTGCTTCCGGAGAGAGGTTGCATATCAATTAAAGGCAAGACAGGTTTTCTAATCAGGCATCCCCGCTGATTTGACATCTCTAAGATTCAATTGCAAAGTTCTGCGCCCGTTATATTCATTGGCTTCGAAGTGATAGAGCACATCCACATAGGGTGGAAGGTCAGACTTTAAATGTCCCATCCGAAATCCAATGGAATCGACCGTTGCTCCGCGTTCATCTTCGACAGTCAGCTTCAAATGTCTTCCCTCTGAACCAACGGTACGCGCCATTTTGACTTTCACATTGCGTGAGACGAAGACCGCTTCAGGATTGCCGTAACCGGTGGGTTCAAGGAACTTAAGATGCTCCAACACTTCAAAATTTAACTGCGAAAGCGGAACTTCCATATCGGCGGAGAGAGTTTGACGGAGGTCTCTGGACCCAAGCTGATCTTTGGCAATCTCCTTCAATCGGGAGACGAGTTCCGGTAAATTTTCATTCTTTACCGTAAAGCCTGCCGCCGCGGCATGACCTCCATGACGGACAAGCAGATCTTTGCACAAGTCGAGCGCGTCGGTAATATGAAATTCTGGTATGGAACGACATGACCCACGCGTCTCTTCGGCGTTTTTGGCAGCAACGATCGCGGGACGATAATACATTTCCGTTAAGCGAGAGGCTGCCAACCCGACCACACCCGGATTGAATTCCTCATGCGCGGCAAAAAGCAGGAAGGCTTCTGGGTCTTCGCCCATGGCAATGGCTTCGGCTTGTTCCTGCATGGTGCGCGTGATGGACTGGCGTTGGCGGTTCTGTGTATCGAGTTGCAACGCGAGTTGACCGGCGCGCATGAAGTCCGTGGTGGTCAGTAACTCAAAGGAAGCCAGCGCCGATTCGAGTCTGCCCGAGGCGTTCAGGCGCGGACCCAGCATAAAGCCAATATTGCCCGCTGTGACTTTGTCAATTTTCATATCTGCAACGCCCGCTAAAGAATACAAACCCTGACGCTTGGTCTCACGGATTTGACGCAGGCCTCTGCGAACGAGAACTCTGTTTTCACCAACGAGGGGAGCCAGGTCGGCGACGGTTCCCAGTGCCACCAGGTCGAGCAGGTCATTTGGCCGAAAGCCATTAATTGGTTGCTGAACACTGACAAGAGCTTCGGCGATCTTATAGGCAATCCCTACTCCTGCGAGATCTTTGTCCGGATAAGGATCGCCATGTTGCTTAGGGTTGATGACGGCAAACGCGGAAGGCAGGTTTAATCCATCGGGGTGATGATGGTCGCTGATAATGAGATCCAGGCCGATGGTCTGCGCGTGGAGCGCTTCCTCGGGGGAACGGATCCCGCAATCTACAGTGATGACCAGTTTCACGCCATCCGCTTTGAGGGAATCCAGAGCATCTTTGTTGAGGCCATAGCCTTCATCGAATCGGTTCGGAATATAGCCGCGCACATTTCCGCCCAGCGCTTCCAGCGCCTGCACGAGGAGCGCGGTGGCCGTGACGCCATCCACATCATAGTCGCCGTAGATCGCGATCGGCTCGTTGTGCTCTAATGCATAACAGATTCGATCCACGGTGGCTTGCATCCCAGTCAACTGGAATGGATTGTTGTCCGCGTTGGGCTGCGCTTTGAGAAAAACGCGCGCGTCCGCGTCCGTGGCAAAGCCTCGGTTGAATA
>DATFQC010000513.1:0-4719 GCA_035264425.1 Anaerolineales bacterium | reverse complement strand
GTTCCACAGAGCTACAGCTAAAATTTCATAGGAGGCAAGTGCATATTTTTATTTGACAACTGTGAATTATCTCTGTATAATTGTGCATTATCACACAAGCAAGGTCAAAAATATCTGATTTGCGTATGCAGACCAGATATTTTTATCAAGCCTTGATGATGAACTGTTTTTACTTTACAATAGTGTTCGGAGAGTACAGCAAAGAGATTAGTTGGCGAGGAGAGAGGCATGAATGAGAAACACATTCAGCAAGTACTTGATATAGAAAAACAAGCGCAGGAAATGCATGAATCGGCAATGAAGGAAGCACAGCAGGTGCCGGTAATAGCGGAGCAGGAAGCCCAGGCATTAATTGAAAAGGCCAAGGTGGAGGCTCAGCAAAAAGCACGCGAAATGGTCTCCGGGGTGAAGGCAGATGAAGAGAATACCCGCATTTTGTCGGAGGCTGAGGAAAAAAATAAGCAGATCGAAGCCCTTGCCATGAGCAACCTGGATCGGGCTGTTACTTATGTCCTTGAACGTGTAATTGGTAGGGCTTAATTTATGGCTGGTGGTGTTTCAGGCTACGCGGCTATCAGTGCGCGTGTGAGGGCGATGTATGCGGATTTGCTTACACCGCAGGAAATCGCTCGCTTGAGCGAGGCGCCGGATTTCTTATCCCTGTTTAACTCGCTCAAAAGCACTGCTTATGGACCTTATCTGGAGGGACTCAAAGATAAAGATATCAACCCAAGACGGGTGATCATCCAGATCAAAAGAAAGTTATCGGATGCGTATTACAGCGTCATTCAGATGTCCCCAGTTGAGACTCGGCCATTGGTGAAGCAGCTATATCGTTATTATGAAATTGGGAATCTGAAGGCGGTCTTGCGTGCTATTGTGACGGTTTCAACGTGGAATACCGAAACAGCACTTTGGGACCGAGTAAAAGATGTGCTTTTCCCCATGGGTTCAGCGTCTGTGTTACCTGCGCAGACAATGGTTGAGTCTGGCAGCATAGCTGCCGCCGTAGATTTGCTGCAGGGAACGCCCTATGAGGAAACCCTTTCGTTCGCTATGAAAAGATATTCCGCTGAGCAGAACCTCTTTCCGCTTGAAGTGGCGTTGGATTTGAGTTACTGGCGTCGCCTGTGGTCGGAAGCCCAAAAATTGACAGGGCAGGATCGGCAGCACAGTGTGCGAATTATTGGTTCGCTGCTCGACATGAATAACCTGATGTGGGCTATTCGCTACCATGTTTATCATAAACTTTCTGAAGAGGAAGTCATTAACTATACGTTGCCTTTTGGATATCGCGTTCACGATGCGGATATTCGGGCCATCGCTGCCGGAGCCGATATTGCCTCCGTTGTCAGTCGTATTTACCCCGGCATTCCGGATGTCAACGCTCTTCTTGAGAATCCCCAATCTGGTTTGCCCAAGCTGGAAGTTCTGCTCAAGCGCCGGATCATGGAGGAATGCCTGGCGGCGTTCGTAGGAAGTCCATTCCATATTGGAATTCCCCTGGCATTTTTGGTGATGCATGATTTTGAAGTACAGGATCTTATCGTTCTGATCGAGGCGAAATCTTCAGAACTGCCAGAGAATGAATATCAGCCATTCTTATTGAAACCAAACTTGCTTCCCCAGCAATAAATTGTAAGAAAAGTTGCCACAGGCTTAAACGTTAAGGCCTATTCAATATAGCGAATTGGAATACTAATCTTGTAGACGTGGAGATGATATGTTATTTCCGGAAGCCATGACCGAACTTGAATTAATCGTCCCCTCCAAAGACCTCTTGCCTGTGACAAAGGTATTAGGAAACAACGGAGTTTTTCATCAAATCGATAGCACTTATTTAGGATTGGAAAATCTTGGACCCAATACCTGGCAGGAAAGAGCCGCCAGTTATTCAAATTTGGAGCGCCGAATCCAGACCATTATGCAGAACCTGAATCTTCAGGAGGAGTACGCCGGGGCTTCGAATATGGATTCAGTAGCTGAATTGGAGCCTCTGCAAGCGGCAGTGGATCGCATCGAAGGCGATGTGAGGAAGACCAGCGATCAATTATCCGCTGAAAAGAAAACGCTGGAGCAACTGGAAAGCCAGCTCAATCAACTGGAGCCAATTGCGAATACCAGCGTAAATGTCGGCGCGTTGCGCAACTCCCATTATTTGCATTCGGTGCTGGGAATTATTCCTGCTGAAAATGTGAGCAGATTGGAAACAAGCCTGGCCAGAGTTCCTCATGCATTCTTTACCTTGCGTGAGGATCCCAAAAAACCTGTAGTATGGCTGCTGGGGCCGCGTAGTAATTCGGACGTGATCGATCGTGCGGTGAAAAGCGCCTATTTAAATCCTCTCAGCTTGCCGGAGGAGTTCGATGGTACGCCAGCGCAGATCAATGAATCGCTGCGCAAAGCGATCGAAGCCTCAAAAAGAAAGATTGCAGAGCTGAATGAGGCGTTGACGAAGTTGGGAAGCACCTACAAGACAGAATTGCAAAAGGTATTGTGGGACGTGCACGTCAGCCGAATGATTGCAGATGCAATTGCCCGCTTTGGACAGCTTCGTCACACCTATGTGGTTGTGGGATGGGTGCCGAGCGCCGAGCTGGACGGCCTGACCCGGAGGCTAAAGCAGGCCTCGAAGGAGGCCCTGATCGAGGCAAGACCTATGGACCCGCTTGGGCATTCCGACAATGTTCCTGTTTCACTCCACAACCCAAAATGGCTTGCTCCCTTCGAGTTACTGGTGAATACCTATGCTCGCCCTCGATATAATGAAATTGACCCTACCATGTTCATCGGCATCACTTTTCCCTTGCTCTATGGGGCGATGTTTGGCGACGTGGGTCATGGGCTTGTGCTGGCGGCGATTGGATGGTTTCTCTCCCGCAGGTCAGCCCTGGGAGGCCTCCTGGTGGCTTGCGGTTTAAGCGGCGCCATCTTTGGTTTCCTCTATGGAAGTATTTTCGGGTTTGAAGAAGTACTCCCGCATCATCCATTCTTTGGTCGATTTTTCTGGATGAGCCCAATCCATGATGTATTAGCTATTCTTCAGGTTGCGATTGGAGCCGGCATCGTGCTGTTGATTACTGCGCACGTGGTGAATCTGTATAACGCGGCCCGTTCGGGGGATTGGGGACGCTTCTTCTTTGACTCAAACGGTCTGGCTGGCTTGGTTTTGTATCTTTCCTTCCTGGTTATACTTGGAAGTGTTGCAGCCAGTCTATTTACCGGTGATAGCTTTTTGCCCCCGGTTCTTCTAGAAATTGGACGTATTGGCATCGTTGTAACCATCGCCAAAATTCTTTTCGTTGTTGGACTGTTTTTAGCAACCATCTTTTCTCATCCATTGCAGCATTGGATGGAAACTGGCCACTTCGAGGTTGAAGGAGGTTGGGGAATGTTTGCAATCCAATCTGCTGCCGAAGTGTTGGAAAAATTTATCAGTATGCTTAGCAATACCTTATCTTATGTGCGGGTGGGCGCGTTCGCCATTGTGCATGCGGGTTTTACCGGTGCTGTATTTGTTATTGCAAGACTGGTAGGCGGCGGAGCAGAGTCAGGCTTTGGCTATTGGACTGTCGTGGTTCTCGGAAACCTTTTTGTCATCGGGCTAGAGGGTTTCATTGTCACCATTCAGACAATGCGTCTCCACTACTACGAATTCTTCAGCAAGTTCTTTAGGGGTGGAGGCTCACCTTATGAGCCGCTGACTCTTGGAAAACAACCTGAGAACTAATCAAAACCAAGAAATATTTCATAATCGAAAAAGGAGAAGAAAGATGTTGAAAATCGTTATCGTAACACTAGCAACAGTAATCCCGTTGGCACCATTTATCATGTATGTCATGGCTCAGCGCAGTAATAATCCCGTAAAAGCGGCCACGGATTTGGTGTTTGCTTTCAAAGGTTACAACGCGTTTCTTATTTTGATGGCACTGGGAATTGGTGTCGTCTGGCTCTTTTCGCCTGGAACCGCCATGGCGGCTGGCATAGCTGCACAGCAGGCCGCTGCTGATCCTTATGCTTCATTGGCTGCTGGCATCTCGACCGGGCTGGCGGCTCTGGGCGCGGGTGTTGCGGTGAGCGGAACCGGGGCGGCCGCGATTGGCGCCATCGCTGAGAAGCCTGAGGCATTGGGTCGTTCTCTGATCTTCGTGGGTCTGGCTGAAGGTGTTGCTATTTACGGTCTGCTCATCGCCTTCCTGGTTCTGTTCGGCTAGGAAACGATGAAAGTCCTGGTGATTGGCCATCCTGAAGCTGTGCTTGGATTTTCCCTGGCGGGCGTGGGGGGACGCGTCGCTACTACGGCAGATGAGGTAAATCAGGCATTGGATGAGGCTCAGGCGTCTAAAGATGTGGGCATCGTCCTGGTAACTCAGGACGTTGCCGAACTGATCCCGGCCCGGATGGAGCATCTCAAACTTCGCAGCACGGTTCCACTCGTTGTTGAGATTCCCGCGCAAGGCGGTGCTCCGGAAGGTGAACAATCGTTGGGTGAAATTGTTCTGCGAGCGATTGGTATCAGGTTATGAATTTTTTCTGGCTCATTCATAGTTAAAAGCGGAAAATACAGAGTGCCGTACTTGCAATTTGAAAAGTAAACGTACGCATGTTCCACATGCGTGAGACAAGCGCTAGATTGGATGGTTTATTCATGAAAACTGAAGTAGAAGATATTGAGATGCTGCAGCGTGCAATCCTCGGGGAAGCACGAGATGACTCCGA
>DATFQC010000512.1:0-2965 GCA_035264425.1 Anaerolineales bacterium | reverse complement strand
GCTAGCGATGTTTTGACATAAGGCTTGACACTGAGTCCTTTTTCAAGCGCTTTCTTGGCAACCAGGCCTGCGGCGATCAACACAGAAGGGTTGGATGTATTTGTGCAAGAGGTAATCGCCGCGATCACTACTGCACCATGTTTCATTTTTTGTGTGCCACCGTTTGTGCCAAAAATGGCCTCGCGCGTTAAGGCCTCCGGCGAAAGTTCATAGCCACGCTCTTTCACAGGTGCAATGAGCGCACTTTCGAAAACAGATTTCATCTCAGAAAGCGCCACGCGATCCTGGGGGCGCTTGGGTCCAGCCAGGGAGGGCACCACAGACGTCAGGTCCAGCTCGAGAGTATCCGTATATTCAGGTTCAGGCATACCCGGCTCATGGAAAAGTCCCTGGGCACGCATGTAGCATTCGGTTCGCGCAATCACTTCTTCAGAGCGACCTGTCAATCGCATGTAACGAAGCGTCTCTTTATCCACAGGGAAATAGCCAATCGTTGCGCCATATTCCGGAGCCATGTTTCCAATGGTAGCGCGGTCAGGCAGGGACAGCGAGTTGAGTCCCTCTCCATAGAACTCAACAAATTTATCCACGACCCCCTTCTTGCGCAACATTTGAGTCACGGTGAGAACGAGGTCGGTCGCGGTAACCCCATCGCGCAGCTTGCCATATAATTTGAAACCGATCACATCTGGCAAAAGCATGTCCATGGGTTGACCCAGCATCACGGCTTCCGCCTCGATGCCGCCAACGCCCCAACCCACTACGCCGAGACCATTGATCATGGTTGTATGCGAGTCCGCGCCGACGAGTGTATCCGGGAAGGCAATCGTTTCATCGTCATCCTGTTTTGTCATGACCACATCAGCCAGGTATTCAAGATTGACCTGATGAACAATTCCGGTCATTGGCGGAACGACTCGGAAGTTGCTGAAGGCTTTCTGTCCCCACTTGAGGAATTCATAACGTTCGCGATTGCGCTGGAATTCCACCTCTGTATTACGCGTGAGGGCATCAGCAGTCGCGAAGAAATCCACCTGGATGGAATGATCGACAACCAGATCCACAGGCACCAGCGGATTGATCTTCTTTGGGTCACTGCCCAGACGGGCAACCGCTGACCGCATGGCGGCCAGATCCACTATCCCGGGAACGCCTGTAAAATCCTGCAAAACGACCCGCGCCGGCAAAAACGGAATGCCAGGGCGCACGCCTTTGGCTGTCCATGCGGCAATGTTCTTTACATCAGCCTGAGTAATTTCTTTGTCGTTGCATTGACGGAGAGCGGCCTCGAGCAGGACGCGGATGGAAAACGGCAGCAGTTTGAGGTTGGTCAGACCGGCTTTTTCCAGCGTGTCGAGGCGATAAATAACATAGTCCTTATCCCCAACTTTTAATACAGCGCGTGCATTGAAAAAATCGTTCATCGTATCTCCTTTGGTGTGTGAAATTTCGTAGTGACGATTACATTCATCACTACAGGTTCACACCACAAAATCAGGAAGAATACAAAGGAGCGCCTTTGATACCCTCGGGGGCTTTGTGGTGATGACTACAGTTTCAAGTCTTTATAAAGTTGATTCGCCAACTTTTCCTTTTCATTTTCGGGCAGAAAACATGCATGAGCCGCGGCCACAATCCGTTGTTTTAATATATTTTGAGGCATACGCAGGTCTTCGCAGGCCGTGTAATATTCATGACTCAACGTGATACGTGAGATGCTGGGATCATCCGTATTGATCGTTATATTTAAACCTGCATCCAGCATGCTCATTAAGGGATGGGTATCCAGAGAGCCAACAACACCCGATTGATAATTGCTGGTTACACAGACCTCAAACGCCGTACTGCGTTCGCGCGCCAGAGCTACGATATTTCTATCTTCGAGCACGCGTACGCCATGACCGACCCGCTCTGCACCCAGCTCTTCAATCGCTTCTTTTACATTGTTCGCGGGACCCCATTCACCGGCATGAATAGTTACATGTAGACCCGATTGGCGGGCCTCTTTGATCAATCCGTAAAATGGCTCGGTCTTGAATTCAGCCTCATTCCCCGCCAGGTCAATTGCCACCATTCCATCTGAAAGATGCTCCACTGCCAACCAGGCGACCTGCTCGGCAAGCTCCGTGCTCTCGTGGCGATTCACCGAAGCGATCAAACGGACGGTCACATTATATTTTTTTGACGCTTCGTGGGCACTGGTAATTACCCAATCCACCACATCATGCAAAGGGAAGCGCTCTGCCCGGCTCAATGCCACCGGCGTAAAACGCAGTTCCATATATTTCACATTGTCTTTGGCCGCATCTTCTACTGCTTCACTCGTAATACGATGGATGGCATCCGGTGAGCGGTAGAACAATCGCAACGTATTAAATTTGGCGAGAAAATTTTGAAAAGTGAACTTGTCTTCTTCCTGGATCTGAACCAGAGTGCTCAGCCGCAGTACATCTGCAGGAATAGTGATGCCATGCTGACGCGCAATGTCGAGCATGGTATCCAATCGCAGTGAACCTTCCAGGTGACGATGCAATTCCACCTTTGGCAGGGCGCGATACGTATGGAGCGAGGCTGTGACGCGTTCTACTGTTGACATACTTCTGCTGCTCGTTACAAAAACCACTAAGATCTTTGAAAAACTTAGAAGTGAAATTTGATTTCTGGCAAGTTATGCAGCACTCCGTAAGGTACTAGTGTCGCCGCCGTTTCTTTTTCTTACCGTTATCGATTTGAGAGGTTGATGTAGTTGATGTGGTTGATGTAGTTGTCGTTGGAAGGTTGGTGGTCTCAACAGGTGTGATCTCAACGGGTCGAGGTTGATAAGCAAACACTCTACTAATGACCAAGCCCCGAATGTCTTCCACCAACTGCGTAAACATTTCAGAGGCTCTCGCTTTATATTGTACCAGTGGGTCGCGCTGGGCGTAAGCCTCTAAACCAATCGAGACTCTTAACGCTTCAATAC
>DATFQC010000511.1:0-2473 GCA_035264425.1 Anaerolineales bacterium | reverse complement strand
TCACCTCGTTAAAACCTCAGACGCGGATATTGCTGCTCTCGGAAAATCAGATACAGTTGCAGTTGCCCTACCATGCACTCCCTTTGGGCTAGCTGAAAAAGAATACACCCCTGCGCATAAATTACTGAAAGCGGACGCAATTCTTGCTCTGGCTACAGACTGCAACCCTGGCACCTCATGGAATGAGTCGATGCAGATGGCAATCGCGTTGTCCTGTCGCTACATGAGATTGACTCCCGCACAAGCGATCGCGGCCGCGACGATTAATTCCGCACACGCCATCCGCCGATCCAAAGTGATCGGCTCCATTGAAGTTGACAAACAGGCAGACATGTTGATCCTGTCCGTGCCGGATTATCGTCATCTCGGTTATCGATACGGAACAAACTTAGTAAAGCAAGTTATTAAACGGGGGCAAGTCTACTCGGTGGATGTAGGATATTATAGAACTGCGTAGCAATCGAACACAAAGGACACTAAAGACAGGAAGCAAAACCTCAGTTCTTAGTGTTTAAAACATTTTGGAGGTTTTATGCAAATAGATATTATCGGTGTACCCATTGACCTCGGTGCAGATCGCCGCGGCGTGGATATGGGTCCGAGTGCGATCCGTTACGCACATCTTCATCAAAAATTGGGCGAGTTGGGATACACCCTTGAAGATAAAGGCAACATCGAAGTTCCTATTCTCGAAACATGCCAGATCACTGATCCAAGACTTAAATATCTTGACTGCATTCTTCCAATGGGAAGGCGTATAGCCGGTGCAGTGGCGACCTCCATGCAAGGCAATCACTTTCCGCTCGTTCTAGGTGGCGATCATAGTTTATCGGTGGGGTCTATTCGCGGTGCAGCCAAACATAAAAAACTTGGCGTGATCTGGGTGGATGCACATGCAGATTTCAACACAGCTGAAACAACCCCCTCAGGAAATATTCACGGGATGCCTCTTGCCGCGTTATGCGGTCTGGGTGACCCGCGTCTCGTCTGTTTGTGGGATGAAACGCCTCCGGTCATTGATCCGAAGCGGGTTGCCGTGATCGGCGCGCGGGACCTCGATCTGGGCGAAAAACGCAATTTACGCGAGGCCGGCGTGATGGTGCAAAGCATGGAACAGATAGATCGCATTGGTATGGTCTCTGCCATCGAAAAAGCCGTTGATCGCGTCAGCCGCGATGTAGATGGCATCTATTTATCATTTGACATGGATTCCCTCGATCCGCGCCATGCACCGGGCGTCGGCACACCCGTTCCCGGTGGGTTGACGTTCCGCGAAGCGCATCTTGCCTGTGAAGTTATCGCGGAAACCGGCAAGCTGATCGGCATGGATATTGTGGAAGTGAATCCAATTCTTGATGTGCAGAATCAAACTGCATTGCTGGCTGTGGAATTTATTCGCTCGGCATTAGGATCACGTATTTGGAGCGAGTAATCAGAATGAGGCATGAGTTTAAATCATGGACATTTAACGGTGGCAGTTTCATGTCAAAGGAAGAGTCGCTCTTGTTCCTCCTCCAGAACGCGGCTACAATGTCAGCATGAGTACTCTTTATGGCCCCATCCTGATCGTTGAAGATGTTCCAAACGTCCTGGAATTGCTGGAAGTCACATTGCGCTTCAAAGGGTACGCGGTCCTGACAGCGCGCAATGGGGAAGAAGCGCTGGAAGTGATTGCGCGTCAGAGGCCGGTGTTAATCATCACGGACATTCTTATGCCCAAACTGGATGGTTATGCCTTCGTCCAAAAGCTGCGCCTCAACCCGGAAACACGCCCTATCCCAGTCGTTTTTCTTTCCGCCACCTATGTGACTCCTGAAGATAAAGATTTTGCGTTGAGCCTTGGGGCCGCGCGCTTTATGGAAAAGCCAATCGATACGGAAGATTTCCTGTTGACAGTTGCTGAACTTGTCACGCAGCAGCCGTTTACCTCACCCCATCCGCTGGATATGGAAAGGTTCTATATTGGATATCGTACGCGTCTTGAAAATAAGCTTCGCCATAAAAATACACAAATTGCTCGTGCCGAACGGTTACTCGTGACCTTGCCTGTTGACCAAAAGCCGGCGTTCGAGGCCCTGCTTCAACAATCGGCGCGCGACCGAGACGAAATCCAGACAGAGTTATACGACATCTACAAGACCCTCGAAGAACTAAAAAAATAATAGAATTGTTCAGCACGGTGCGAACCCATTGCTGAATACTGAATGGATGATTTCATGCAACCAACCTTATCCTATGTGGAAAATCTTGCGCGCCAGGCAGGCGCGATTTTGCGTGCGGGGTACGACAAAGAACATCAGGTGGGCTACAAAGGGGTGATCGATCTTGTTACTGAAGTGGATCATCAATCCGAAAAATTTTTGCTGGGCGAAGTGCAAAGAGATTTTCCTAACCATCACATTTTCTCAGAAGAATCCGGGATCATTCAGGGGAATGATGAACATATTTGGTATATTGACCCTCTGGATGGGAC
>DATFQC010000510.1:0-5580 GCA_035264425.1 Anaerolineales bacterium | reverse complement strand
TGTCTTTTCCACCTGAAGCGCCAGCCAGTATTGGGGATTGATTTAATAGGGCTTCAAGGATGTGCTGGTCGATGCTGATACCCAGCTTCGTGGCTTGCTCTTCGATCAGTTGGGCGTAGCTCGCGCGAGCAAGGGCAGCGGTGATTACAGGCAGGGACAGCGTGGTGGAAGTCATCGGTAGTCGGAGGCTTTGCGTGTGTTGAGGTGTTGAAAAGGTAGGGTAAAAAACCCTAGTTGGTTTAGTGAGATAGGGTTAAAAACCCTGATCTCAGTGAATTTGTGTTTCGTGAACTTCGAGGATCTTTACGAAGTCACGATTCAGAATTTGGTGGTTTTCATATTGAAGGGCGCCAGTTCGGGTTAGTTCCTGCGCTTCGTCTTCGTTTTTGGCTTCGATGGAGTAGGTGACGAGTGTTTGCCACTGTTCTCGCTGTTCGATGGAAAAGATGGGCATTGGCTGGGCTCAGTTCTGCTGTTGTTAGGCGTTGTGCGGCACGATTGATGCAGTGAGAAGTGTTCTGTAGCCGTGTGTTGCTCCCCGGCTTCCAATCTCAGCTCGCTGATAAAAGGACTTGTCAATGTCAACCCATCCATCACAGTTATTGAACTCATCTAGCGGTTCTCGGTTTCATGTTAGTCAGGCGATTAGCTCGGCCAGGATGGTGGAGACAATGGTGAAGGACGAACTGCGGCGAGGGGACTTCTTACAGGTTCAGAGTCGTGTCGGTCGGATTGAAGAGTTGGTGAATGAGCACTTGTTGGAGACCGAACAAGAAAGAAGTTTGTTGCTCCTGGCTGCTGAACTGTTAGAGGGAGCTGGGGAAACGCGGAAAGCTTATCAACTGACGGGAAGATTGCTTGCTGACGAGGAACGTTTGGGTCATGAGTTTTTGAGCGCGCTTCGTCGGTTTAGGGCACGTTTGGCTTTGAATGCCGGCGATGTAGCGAGCGCGCGGTCTGAAGTAAGTTTGACTGATCGGGTAGTGATGGAGACCTTGAGGGGTTTTGGTGAAGTCGAGCAGACGGTTGATGAAGATTTGTCAAAAGTCAGCGCCGCGACCTGGTTGTTATCCGCTGAAATATCATTGGCAGAGAGAGAGTATGAACGCTCTCTACAGGATCTCGCGGATGCCCGGAGCCGTATGTCCAGCGGTGTAGTGAAGCATATTGATGAATCAGTGATGTTTGAGTTGTTGTCGGCGTTGGTTCTCGTAGGCATCGGCGACGGGGCAGGAGCGCCGGCGCTTGCGTATCTGTATGAGATGCATGTTGCTTTGCGCGATGAGTCTGCGGTTTCGGCAGCGGTGAGAGCGAGAATCGCCGCGGCAGCAGGTGACATGGGAAACGTAGTTGGGTTAAGCGCGAGTGAGATAACTCGTTGGCGCGCGTATGGTCCTGACGCTGAAGTGGTGCAGCATTATCTGTTGCAGGGTGCTTCTGGGCCACGGTTATCTGATGCTTTGTCACGGTTGCCTCCGCCCTCGGAATTGCTGGCGGCCGTTGATGAGGCATTGGCATTAGTTCAGGTCGCTCATCAAGCTGTTGCCGTGGCAGAGGCAGTGAAGCCGGGTCTGTTGCCGATGTCGTTTCTCTTTGAGTTCTTCAGGCTCGAAGAGGTTACAGGAATGTTTGATTACAACCTCAAGACAGGCCATTTGGTAGTTGATTGGAGCGATTGCGATGAAGAGCTGTTGAGTAGCGCGGCCGCGGCAGGAGCGATCTCAGAATTGGCGTTAGATTGTAAGAGCGGAACTATCTATATGAATAAGGGTTCCTATGTAGATGCTGTCCTTGATTCGGAAGATACTGACTTGTTGGGAATGTCAGTACAGGACGTGATCTTTGAGATTTTTAGGATTAGCACCGCAGGAATTCCCGGTGCCGGTGCGCGTCAATTTGATGGCGGGGCTGCGGTGGCAAGGATACCCGAGAGGGTTAACCTTCGGCCCAACCAGTTTAATTTGGATTTGACGAAGCGCTTGGATCATCTGCGATCGGGACGCACTGACGACGAACAGGCGGATGAAGAGGTTAATCTGGATCTCGCGTTTCTGAATTGGCAAACGGCTCTGACAGTACAGCAGAATGTACCTGGCGATATTGTCAGGGCCAGAGTTGAGGTTCCTGCGTCAGGCATGACGAAGCTGTTATTAGGAATCCTCGACGCAGCGGACGTCGTGTCCTTACAGTTGAGGGTGATTGAGTGCCTCGGAGCCTTGGGGCTGAGTGGAGTCCGGATTGAAATTGAGTTGGCCAATTGTGGGGGGAAGTTTCGCGAGTGTGGGTTAAGCGCGGAGGTTTGTGATGTGTGGGGGACCTATCAGGCTGGTCCATTGGTAATGATAGTGAGCTTTAGAAAAGGAGTGGAGGTAAGTTGTCGAGAAGAGATCGATGTCGTAATGAAGGCCGCCCTGGAAAGATTGCGATCGCTGCCTGGTCAGAGAATTGTTGGCGTTGTGGATAGTCCGGGTTTCATTGCAGCCGATCCTGTGACTCAGGCATTGCTTGCAAATCTAAGAGACTTGGCACTACTTGATGGGGTATCGGGTTCGAAGCAAACGTTGAAGCACTTGCTGCTCGAGGGTGAACGCGGAACCGGTAAGGAGTTATTGGCGCGCTTAATTCATGGCTGGTCAGGTCGCGCTCAACAGAAATTCATTGTGGCAAATTTGGGAGCAATTACGAAAGAACTGGCTGCTGCAGAATTCTTTGGTTACACGAAAGGAGCGTTTACAGGAGCTGAGAACGATCATGTTGGGTATGTCGGTAAGGCTGAGATAGGCACCTTGTTTTTGGATGAGTTGGATGAAGCAGACGAGCGCATGCAGGCATTACTGAAGCGCGTCGTTGAGTACAGAACTTATAACGTCGTGGGGAGCGCGGAGGAATTGAACTGTGATGTCCGATTCGTCGCTGCCAGGAACCGGTTTAGTGCTGGAGAAGATTTCATCAAGCCGGATTTGCGAGATCGATTTACCAGGGTAAGGGTGCCTCCATTACGCGAGCGCAGAGGAGACATTGGTCCATTGGCGGAGTTTTTTGCTAGACCGTATAAGCTTCCGCAAACAGTGTTAGGGTATTTTGAGGGGTTTGAGTGGCCTGGGAATGTCAGACAGTTGCAGACCGTGGTTGAGAGAGTGTGCTTGCTTGCAAAGTCTGAGGAGGAATTAACTCTATCTGCGTTTGAGGCTTCCGTCCGAGAAACGGGTCCGAATCCTGCTCTTGTCATGCTTGAACAGGGAGGTTTTGATCCGTTGGAAGTTGGTGAAACATATAAGGACAGAATGAATAAAACGAGTCGGCACTTAATTAAGTATTATTTGGATTTTACTGGTTGGAATAAAACCAATACAGCGAGCCTGCTGGGTATGACTCGCCAGAATTTGAGTGACCTGATTAAGAGTCGAGGAATTGTTGAGGGCAAGAGTTAGAAGTTTTAATAATCAAACGCATAAGTCGAGCAACAATTACAATGCGGTGGCGGGAGAAGTTCCATGTAAAACACGTGTCCGCAAAGGATTCCATAGCGGAGTGCTTGTGCGGGAACGTTTTCCGCTGGAAGCGTTCTGGTACGAATGTGACACTCCGAGCAGGTTAGCAGTTCTGTTTGCAGTTCTGCCTCGATTTGAGAAATGGTAATTATCATTAGTGTGTTTAGTTATTGTTGAGCGGCTACGCGGCCAAGTCCCAGAGTGTTTGTTGAGGCGAATTTCGTGCATAGAAGATTTCATGAGGTTGGGTTTCGGATTTGTTGGAGTGGGGCATTGGCGTGACTAGTGCTTCATCGACCTCGTCGGACCGGAGCAGTTGCGTGTCCACGGTTGTATCACACTCGTTGAACTGCGCTAGTTGCGTTACCGCGATTGCGGGAGTTTCGAGTAAATCAAAGATGTTTGTGGACTGAGCTTGTGCCAAAGCGCGAAATTCAGTCGTCGGCAGTGGTATTTCTTGAGGGTTTGTGATCTCTGGTGTCAGGATGGGATAGCGAATGAGTAATTGCTTCAGGGTGTCAAGAGCCTTGTCGGGATTATCTGCCGGAAGGAAGAAACGTTGGCGAAACTCAATTGACATATTGAGTAGACCCAGTTCCCGCAATTGAGCGAATTTGTGAGAAGTGACGCCGCGCAGCTCGACGTATTGTGTACCGTAAATCTTTGAACGTGAGAGAGACAGACCTTCCACCAAAGCTATCTGGTCGTCGTTGGTCAGAATTGCATCAATAATTTCGGCAGGATCTGTGATGTTAGAGGCAATGCCGAGGGCGCGCAGAATCTGTTGTACGCGGTTGGCGGGAATCATGACGCCCACGATTCGCTGGTTATCCTCAGTCACCACACGAACCACTTTCAATTGAGCATCCTGCGTGGTCTTTAATCGTTGCCACAGAGGTAGTACGGCTCCGGCGATCAGGTGCAATTCTTTGATGGTTGTCTCAGGTATGGTCTGGCAATAGAGCGTCCACCAAGCTATCGCGGAATCAAGTTGGACCTTTTCGTATTTGGCAAGTTCCTTTTCGTTGATGTAGTAAGCGCGGGCTTCGTCAGGTCTGGTAACGGCGTAAGTTTCGTAGGTATCGCCTGATTCGTGGTCGGTATGGTTTCCGGATTTAGTTGCGAGAATGATGTTCCCGTTTGTCTGACGATAGAAAGCTCCGTCGCTGGTGTCGAGTAAGGAACCCGCGTGTTCGGCTGTAACGCGTGTCGAACGTGTTTCTACCGACAGGGTGTAATGAAGAGTCTCGGCGTTCGTGGTGTCGTCGATATAGACAAGTTCTGGTTCTCGGGCGAGCTTGATTGAGAGAGCTTTGATGTCTTGCACGCCCTCGTCGAAAGTTCCAGAAGCCTTAGCGTGAGCGACGCATTGATCGAAGAGATTTGCGTAGTAGGCAAAGAGTGCGTTTTGGCGATCACAATCGAGACTGAGCAGACGATTTAGGAAACGTGGAATGTGATAACGATCGCGAGTCTTAATTTCTCCATCTTCGTTCAAGAGTCCCATGTCGGTTAATGCGTCGATGGGGTTAGTCAGACCGGGAATCTCTGCGCCGTCAAAAATCCTTCGATAGAGTAAATTGAGCGTTCCTCGTCCAAGGGAACTCTCGAAGGTATAGCGTGAGAGTTGAGTACCACCGTCAGCGGCCTTGCGGTCACCCTTGCACAATGCTCCGAGTGACTCGAGCCGGCGAGCAATTGTTGCCGAGAACCGTCTTTCTCCTCCGAGATTGGTGGAGAGGAGGATGTATTTGGGCGGGTATTTTTGGAAACTCCGGTGGGTCCTCCCAAAACTTTGCATTTGCAGCACGGCTGACCACGCGAGTTCCAATACAATTTGGCAACGCCGCTGCTGGTTGATTGCACTGAGCGACGAGTGTAGCGAGATGCCTGTCGATCCTGCGGCTGTTATGACTGCAATTCGCTTAATGCCATTCTGGAACTGTTCGTTTTCGTGAGTATTGACTTTGTTCATCGGCACGTCTTTGGGCGCACGCGAAGTGTATTGAACCTGATTGTTTCTGGGATCGCGGATCAGTCGTTTGCGACGGCCGGAGATCTCAGCGACCTGATCGGGTCCAAAGTAGTT
>DATFQC010000509.1:0-3619 GCA_035264425.1 Anaerolineales bacterium | reverse complement strand
CCTTGACCTTCGTACCATCCTTGCGCGTGTAACCAGCACGCCAGTACTGTTCGGCGTTCTCCTCGCGCTTGCTTTGATCGGAGGAGCTATATTTATTGCTCCGGGAGCCGGACTTATTTTTGTTACTGACCGAAGCACGTTCGTTTTTCCAGGCCCGACCACTATTCCCTTTCGAATTTTTTGCCATAACCGTTATCTCCTTACAAACATATTGCTAAACCTTTGACAACGATTTTACTCACAGGTATGAAATTCGCACATCGTCATTACCCTATTTCGCTATTAGGAACATACCCCAGTGGATAGGAACCGCCAGCTTTTCTCTTACCTAGTTCTACGAATATAAGGAACCAGCACATCGCAGAGGCAGTGTCTATAGTAAGCAGGTCAAATCATTGCCTATGGAGCCTAATAGGCCATATTGCTTACCTGAAAACAAGTGAACTTGCCCTGAATATTTTCGGCAGGAACCAATAAAATGTGACAATCAACCGTGAGGCGCGTATGAGGTTTTCACCTTTCCTGTCCGTAAGCCACCCATGCGACGAAGCCATGGGTTGGATCCATCAGCGGTTAACAGAAGCGAATCTGCGTTTTGTGCAAACATTCGATTTGCATGAGGCCCGAAGCGGGTCCAGTGGCTGCACCTGTCCCTATCATGGCACAGAGGCATGTGACTGCCAAATGGTAGTTCTACTGATTTACGGACTGGCCCATGAACCCGTAACTCTAGTGCTGCACGGCAGCGATGGGCAGACGTGGCTTTCCCTCGTGGATACCCCGGATGGGCGATCGAATGCCGGGTTAATACAGGCCATTCAACAAGCCCTGGAAACTTCGATCCCTGAGCCCGGTATCCATGAAGAAAAATAATGTCAGTGGCTGCTGTTAACACCTTGCCGAAGTCTGGGAGATCCATTTTTCAATGGATGGGCGAGCATTGGTTTGAAACGTTCATAGTTATCTACGGTGCTTGGGTGTTCACTCCTTTCCTCGCGCCGGTCTTTATGCATATGGGTTGGATCCATGCAGGGAAATCAATCTACTTCATTTATTCCTTGTTCTGTCATCAGCTACCAGAGCGATCGTTTTTTCTCTTTGGTCAAAAAACCATGTATTCACTGACTGACGTCCAGGCTGCCTGGCAAAATAGTATCGATCCCTTTATTCTGCGACAATTTATTGGAAACGAAACCATGGGCTGGAAGATCGCATGGTCAGACCGAATGATTTCGTTCTACAGCAGTGTATGGTTTTTCGCCATACTCTGGTATCCAGTGCGTCGCAGGGTGCAACCCATCCCCTGGTGGATACTCTTGTTTTTTCAGTCCCCCATGATTCTCGACGGAATTACCCATGCGATCAGCGACTTTGCTGGTATTGGACAGGGATTTCGTGATACAAATGTCTGGTTGGCTGTGCTCACAAACAATTCCTTCGTGGCCAGCTTTTACATAGGCGACGCGCTCAGTTCCTTCAATTCCCTGATGCGGTTCGCCAGCGGGATTCTGGCAGGAGCTGGCATCGTCTGGCTAGCCTTTCCCTACATCTTTCAATCGCAAGCTTATAATCAGCAACTGGATGAAAAAAGTCATGCCAAAGTCATCGAGCAAATCAAAAACCAGCATCCGCGTGCTTCTGGCGGATGATCATAATATTGTCCGAGCAGGGGTAAGACAACTCCTTGAAAGCGCCGACGATCTCAATGTTATTGCAGAGGCGGGGGATGGCGAAGAAGCCCAGGCACTGATCCAACAGCACAAACCCGATGTTGCTGTGCTAGATATCCAAATGCCGAAAGCCAGCGGTATCGAAGTGACACGCTGGGTACGTTCTCATCTGCCGGAAGTGGGTGTGCTCATCCTTACGGCGTACGATGACGATCCCTATGTCATGGCCGTCCTTCAGGCGGGAGCAAATGGATACGTTCTTAAAACAGGCCAGGCAGATGAACTCATTCAAGCCGTGCGGGATGTGTATGAAGGCAAGTCCGCACTGGATCAAACGATCACGCGTAAATTGATGTCCAGCATTTTTAAGGGTTCTGAAAAGAACATGGTTGAGCCCATTACCGACCGCGAACTAGATGTATTGCAGCTCGCGGCAAAGGGATATACAAACAAAGCCATTGGTGTACAGCTCAATATCAGCGACCGCACCGTGCAGGGGCACCTTGCGCACATCTTCGCCAAATTGCAAGCCAATAGTCGAACGGAAGCCGTGATGCGTGCCGTCTCACTGGGATTGATTTCGCAAAGTTCCGGCAGTTTAATGTCTGAATAATCAGTGATGACAAAAGAACAAGTTAATTCAAGATCGTTATGGCGTAGTCTGACCGTGCGGATGTTTGCAACGATCATTCTGCCATTGACCCTGCTTTCCATGGTGATCGCGGTTGCCAGCGTCACCATCCATCAGCGACAGATGCGTGAACATTTATCCGAAGAAGATATGAAGATCGCGACGAGCCCTGCCCTGGAGCTGACACTGGTAACACCACTCGTGCTGATTCCTCCTTTATTATTTTCAGTGGCGGGGCTATGGTTTGTTACCAGACAAATTATCCAGCCTCTTCAAAAGCTGGAGGCTAAGGCCGCCGCATTAGCATGGGGAGATTTTAAAACCATCCAGGAACCGGTAGGCGGTATCTCCGAAGTACAACATCTTCAAATGGAGCTGACAGAAATGTCGCGCAAGGTGCAAGCCGCTCAGGAGGGCCTGCATGATTACATTGGAGCGATCACTTCTGCCCAGGAGGATGAGCGTACAAGGCTGGCGCGCGAATTACATGATGACACCATTCAGGCAGTCATCGCTCTAAAACAGCGCGTGCAGCTTGTAGAGAAGCTTGTGAAGGATCAGAATACGAGGCAGTCACTGAAAAGCCTGGAAGATCTGGCCGAACAAACGATAGAGAATCTCCGCCGGTTGACGAGGGCCTTACGCCCAATTTATCTGGAAGATCTGGGACTCGTGACTGCACTCGAAATGTTAGTCCGCGAGATACATCAGGCGAACGACCTCCAGGTGGATTTCTATAAGTCAGGGCAAGAACGGCGGCTTCCGAGAGAAGTTGAATTATCGCTGTACCGCATTGCACAGGAGGCTTTGAATAACGTGGTGCACCACGCCCAAGCCAGCTATGCAGTGCTCTCCATTTTTTTCGATGATGGAATTAAACTGGAAGTCAAAGACGATGGAATTGGATTCTTCGTGCCGAAGAGCCCAACTGACTTTGCTCCAAACGGACATTTTGGTTTGCTGGGAATGAGGGAGCGGACCGACTTAATCGGCGGCACGTTGGAAGTCCAGAGTGAGACAGGAGAGGGGACTTGCTTAAGTGTTCGGCTAACGAATACAAGCGGTAATTCGCCAAAAGAAAAAACCCACTTGATATCTTAAGGGTGGTTATTCATTAAAAATCGAAAAGGAATCAGCGTAGGCGATCCATTTTTTCAGGTTATTCTCCCTCGCTTAACCCCAAGGCGTCACAGATCGCGGCTCGCTGCAGCCGATGGAGCGTCTGCGTCAGATGGTTGGCTGTGTGTCCACGGCGCTTCTCGAGCCACCATTGCATCAGAGCAAGTTGCGCTCCCGCCAGATAGTTTGCCAGCATATC
>DATFQC010000508.1:0-7455 GCA_035264425.1 Anaerolineales bacterium | reverse complement strand
TTCATTCGATAACTCAATGTTTTGAACTGCCAGCGGCTGGACGGTGAGAATCGCAAACGACCATACTACGTAAAAGAGTCGCACAGCCAAAAATGAGATGATGGCGAATCGCCAGGATTCATCGAGGGTCTTCCAACGTTGAATAAGGGTTTCGGTAATGGGAACCATGGGTGACAAAATCAGTTATATGAAATATTGTAATGAGTATACTTGACATCGGGAATAATCTCTGGCTTTTCTCGCCTTGGTATAATTAGACTACGCAACTCAAGTGGATGAAAAGATGAAGATTTGTGTTAGGAAAACTTAATTTGGGTTGATGCGGCCGAAAGCAGAGTTAATTTTAGTGGGACTTCTTGGTAAATCTAGTATGTTTTCCTAGGATTAATGGTCGTTGTGTTGAAAGGCTGTCTGGATCAGATATGGAGCTTTTTGAAATCTCTTGTCAATAAGTAATAAATTGGAAGTTGCTGAGAACAAAGAGTGGGACGATCGATGGACAAGGCGATTCGATTTCTTTGGATTGGCTACTTGGTTGGTGCTAGGCTTGTATTTGGCAGGAATTTCATTGGTTTTCTATGGGGAGGATTTTCGAGGATATTATGCAGCCGCTCGAGTGTTGCTCGGCGGTGGCAATCCTTACGACTATCATCAGGTCGCTCAGGTATTATTGGAAATCACCGGTAAGATGGGGAATAATCCCTATTACTATCCGCCCTGGTTTACATGGTTTTTTATTTCCCTGACTACACTGCCATTTCAAATGGCTCGCGCTGTATGGATGATGTTTAATTTGATCATCTGGGATCTGGGTTTGTGGAATCTAAGAAATATTCTCGATGTACCATTTAATGGCTGGAGACTCTATATTCTTTATGCCTTGGCTACTTTCTCTTTTGCCTGGATTACCTGGCGATATGAACAGGCTGGAATTCTGATATTCGTCATCCTTGTTGCTGTTCTCAAGACGATCAAAAATCAACAATGGTCCTGGGCGGGATTTTGGATGGCACTTTCGCTCATAAAGCCCAACATCACGTTGATTGTGGTACTTGGTCTCACTGTGTGGCTGATAAGACAGCGTTACTGGCGTCCTGTTCTGATTATGGGGCTTTGGTTGATCGGTCTCACAGCAATTTCTACTTTAATAACCCCCGATTGGTATCAGCCCCTTTTCGAAGAACGTTTTGGACAGGGGTTGAATGTAGTATTGGATGGACCGGATAAAGTAGTTGCGCTTCGCCTCATTACCACAATGTTGGACTGGCTAAGAACTCTGGGCATTGAAGGCCGATTAAAGTTAGTTATTTATGGAGTAGTGGCGGTGGCTGGGATCATGATCTTTTTGATCACGATATGGAATTCCGCATCGCTGCTGCAAGTGATGTCTATATCTTTATTGGTTTCCTACACCCTTACTCCTTACGCCATGCAATACGATAACCCTTCCTTGTTCATCGTTGTTTTTTGGGCACTCTCCCTGTGTTTAGTGTCGAGGAGGGCGATGCGAATCGGTATTCTACTGGCAGGATTTGTCTTCAGCGTGATTTTCTGGCAGCAGAATATTTCATGGGCCTATTGGATGGTCGTGGGCTCAGTGGCTCTTGCTGCCTGGGCAATATTCCAGAGCAATCGCTCCCCTGATCAATTTATGAGCTAGAAAGGATAGGATTCGAGCGATTTTTGGGGGCAGATTCCTTTTGCCTAGAGGCATTTTTACGACTTATGGCTACTCTAATGACAGAACTTTTCGAAATAATCTACCAGCAGAAATCAAAGTCTTATTTCGTTCTAAATAAAAAGAGCGGCACACAAAGTGTGCCGTTCTTTTTATTTTACTCTCCCAGGTAATCACGCAATTTCCGCCGTATCGATGGATGGCGTAAACGGCTTAAAGCCTGCGCTTCAATCTGGCGGACGCGTTCACGTGTCACACCCATTTTGCGGCCAACTTCTTCAAGCGTATAAGCCTGTCCATCCAACAAACCATAGCGCAATTGCAAAATTCGGACCTCGCGAGGAGGTAATCCGTTTAATACTTCGCCGAGGTGCTCACGCAACAAGTTGTAGGTCGCGGTGTCGTCTGGTGGGGGAGCCTCGTCATCCTCAATGAAATCACCCAGCACAGAATCTTCTTCATCATCTGTTGGAGTTTCCAATGAGAGTGGACGTCGCGCGACCTGGATCATGTTCTCAACCTTTTTGGGTGGAACATCCAGCGCCACGGCGAGTTCTTCCACGCTCGGTTCGCGGCCCAGGCGCTGGGTCAGCTGGTGCTGAACGCGCAATAGTTTATTGATCTGATCACCCATATGCACGGGCACACGGATCGTGCGTCCCTGATCGGCGATCGCGCGGGTGACTGCCTGTCGAATCCACCACGTTGCGTACGTAGAAAATTTATGTCCGCGGCGATAATCAAATTTTTTGGTCGCCCGAATCAGACCGATGTTGCCTTCTTGGATCAAATCCAGGAATGGAACCCCGCGTCCCATATACTTTTTCGCCACCGAGATCACCAAACGTGAGTTTGCTGTAATCAGGTGTTCACGGGCTGCCCAACCATCTTCGATCAATTTGCGCAATTCTGAACGACGTCGAGGGCTGGCATTGCCTTTTGCAAGCTCCTCGCGGGACATTCTTCCACGTTCGATGCGCTGAGCCAGTTTGACTTCCTCTTCGGCGGTCAGGAGCGGCACGCGGCTGACCTCTTTAAGGTACAAGCCAATGGTGTCGTCTGTATCAATATTCGCCAGATAATCATCTAGAGATAAATCAACCTCTGGTTCGGTTTCCGTTGTCTCGACGGCGACTAGTTCGTCCTCGGTAGGTTCTACTGTCGCGGTATCTTCCATAAAAGGAATGCCCGCGCTTAACAGAGCCGAAAATGCTTCCTCCAGTTGTTCAACATCCTGTTCGGCTTCAGGAAAGAAATGCAATATATCATCGAGTGTGATATATCCCTTTTGGCGGCCCAGTTCAACGAGCCGTGCAATTGCAGAGAACTCTTCTTCTTCATCAACCATCAATATTTTGTCTACATCCATTCGTTACAGGTCCAATTCTTTTTAGTATCAGAATACACTTTTTTCGCGAGAATTTCAATACTTATTTCATTACTGTTTCGTAATGTTATTGTAATTCAGCAGGCATTATGGCTGAGTTGTGGCAGCTTCAGGTGCCTGCGAAGCAGGAAGCCGGGTCGAGGCTGCTGTTGGGGGAGCAGGGCTGGGAGTCAGAGTTTCCAAATAAGGTGGGTTGTTCAAAAGTCCCAGCAGAGAATCGATTGCGCTCTTGCTCACGATGATCACTTTGCCATCCTTCTTGCTAACGTAGTAACCACTTTCTGTTGGGGTGATAACACCAATATCAACTGTTCGTTCCCCTCCACTGGTGAATTTGACCGTCAAAACATATTCAGGCGTTTCCAACCCTACAATCTTGGGATCGATCTCTGGCACAGTATCCAAAATACTCATCGTTGTAATTTGGCTCGCTGCTGCTTCTGCCGCTCCCTGTTCCGCTTTGGCTTCGCTGGGCTGAGTCAGCGCCCAGGCATTATCTGCACCACGTGCTATTTCAACAGTTTGCCCGTCCTTGGACTCAAGGCGAATACTGGAAGGTGTACCATCTTCCGCAGTAAAGAGATATCCTTGCGTCACCTCCGAAGTAGCCTCAGCAGTTACTTCTATGCCCGCAGTTTTGTTGCGGTTATTTAGGTAGTAATAGGCTCCAGCCAGTGCAAGAAGGAGTATTATATAGACGACAGTAGAACGTCGAATCATACATTATCCTTTTCGCCTGCGCGTAAGCCACGTGGAAACGCCCCCGAGCACCACCAGGCCCGGGATAATGAAGACCGAGCCAAGTAAAATTGCGATCCATTGGAACTGACCAGGAACCTTAAATGTGCGTTCGGTGGGAGTCTTCGGTGTAATATTTGTGAGATTTTCCTGTTCGGCGGACCAATCCACCGAATTGACAAACATATCGCCATTGCCATAGGCATCGAAGATTTGATCCACAGCAAAACTGGATGTGCCGAACGCAACCACACGGCCCTTGGTTGTAGCGTTCTCGCCCGCAATGACCAATGTCAGTGGACCCTGTGCTTCGCCTTGATCAAAACCAACTTGTGCGCCAGTCTTGAGGCTTTCAAAATCCGTTTCTCCCCAAGAGCGCTCATTCGTTTGAACGATGGGAGTGATTGTTACTCCCTCGACAGTGCCAGATACATTCAGGCTTCGCGTAAATGGGAAGTAAGCCACCAAATTGTTCATGTTTACTGTGACTGGGTGGGAAGTATCGTAATAGGCAGCCACAGCTGTTGTCGGCTGCGGACTATTGAGATCAATCACAACATCATTGTTGTAGGTGATCCCCCAATCCTTTGAAAGCATGTCTGCCAGTGGATCACTTTGATCGCCAAATTCCGTGAGAGCACTGGGGTCTTCCATAGCAATGAGCGAGCCGCCTTTGTCGAGATAATCCTTCAGAAGATCCACTTCCTCTTGCGAAACAGGTTTCGTGGGTCCGGCGATAACAATCAGACTGGCGTCGTCTGGGATTTTATTTTCAGATAAAAGGTTCAGTGCCTTGACATTGTAGTTTTTGTTCTCAAGCGTGGATTTTGCGCGCGTCATTGATGTTTCGCCAGCTTGTTCGATATCTCTTTCGCCATGACCAGTGAGAAAGTAAACTACATTGTTTCCAGGATTGAGCAGGCGCAGCATCCCTTTCAGTATTTCTGATTCGCTCGCTCCTGCAACGATTTCCTTATGATCACCCATTTGCAAGAGAATCTTTCCATCGCCAGTGATACCCGCATCTTTTGCAGCTTGTGGGTCACGGTCCGGATTGATAAAGTTGTAGTCGAACTTGCCATTGCTGTTGGCTTTGATATTATTCAATATTTTGTCGGCAGCATCCGTAGGAGTGTTCTGAGAGAAGAACCCCGTAGCAGTTACTTTCTCGGGTAACTTTTTCACTGCGCTTGCCAATTCGGGAGAAAGCGTATTTGTTTTATCTTCTGTCAAATCCGCAATGGGGACCGGGTTTTGGTAGGCGAGAACATTTCCAACAATCAGAATACCCAAAAACGCGATGGACATTACCAGCGCATTGCTTCCATAACGAGCCTGCCTGCCCGTAAAGAAGCGGCGAACTCGATCTGGTTCCATGATTGCGTAAGCTGCCAAACCGAGAATGATCAGGCCGGCACTCACCAGTAGATAACGATTTACGTCTGCTGCCTGGAGGCCTGTGAAAACTTGCATGGATACTAATCCACGCGTGATGCCTAGGAAGAATGTAGCAATGCACGCCACCAGGGCGAAGATTAACGCGATGATTGAATAATTGCGCGCTCGCGCAGCAGATTGGTTTTTCTTATCGTTCATTTCTTTCATTAGCGCCATCTCCGGGTTTCAACAGCGGTAGTCCCCACGAACAAGCCCAGGGCGATTAGACTGAGAAAGTATATAAGATCGGCTAGTTTAATGCTTCCTACGTTTAGAGCGTCATAGAAGTGAGTCTTCATATCAAGGTATCGGAAAATTTCACTCGCACTTCCCTGCAGAACCTGAGCAGGGAAACCAATCAGCCACCACAGGAAGACAAACACACTCAACGTTACGAAGAATGCCGCAACCTGATTTGTGAAAATAGCTGAGATACCCACACCCAACGCTAGAAAGGATGCTGCGACTAGAATGACACCCAGATAAGACGACATGACTAATTGCTGGTCGATACCCGGTGAGACAAGACTGTTTAGGATAAGTGGATAAACCAGCGTCACCGCCAAAACAGTAAGGAAAAAGAGGAAGCCGCCCAACCATTTGCCAGCGACTAGCTCAAAGTCCCGGATCGGAGCAGTCAGTAACAATTCCAGTGTTCCCATACGTGCTTCATCTGAAATCAATCTCATCGTAATTGCGGGAATAGATAAAACCAGGAGGAATCCAAAAGCCCCTGTAATCGGGGATATGTCTGGAACCTGTCCAAATGATTGGAGCGCGTTCTGAATAAAAAAGTAAATGTTGATCGCAAAGATGATCCCAATCGTGAGCAGCATCATAAATGCCACTACATAAGCAATCGGACTGATAAAGTAATGGTCGAACTCACGTTTTGCAATGATCCAAATGTTTCTCATAGATCCCTCACAAAGCTTTCGTGTCAGCAGAATTTTCGCGGGTGAGTTCAAGGAAGATTTCTTCGAGGCTCAATCCGACCGGTCGCATTTCAAGCAACTCATAACCGGCCTGAATGACAGCCTTCGCCACTTGTGGACGAGCATCTTCTCCCGCACCAAATTCAAATTCCACCGAGCCATCTGATTTTGACTCCACGGTCCGTACGCCTTTGACCTTTGTGATTCGGTTGGTCAAGCCATCCGAGTCACCGCGCACGCGTAATACCACGCGTTGTGATCCCACCAGACGGGATTGTAAATTTTGGGGCGTGTCCTCTGTGACAATCTTGCCCCTGTTGATGATCAGCACACGATCGCAAATCTGTTGCGCTTCCGTGAGAATATGCGTGGAAAGTAGCACAGTGCGATCCTTACCGATCTCACGAATGACATTACGCATTTCCACAACCTGCGCCGGATCGAGCCCAATGGTGGGCTCATCCAAGATCAAAACTTCGGGTCGATGAATTAATGCCTGTGCCAGTCCCACTCGCTGCCGCATCCCTTTTGAAAAGGTTCCAATATAACTATCAGCACGATCTTTTAAGTTGACACCCTCCAATGTTTCGTACGCGCGCTCTTCTGTATCAGGGATCCTCCGTAGGCTCGCCATAAACTTCAGATATTCAAGGGCAGTCATATCATCGTACAGAGGAACTGTTTCAGGCAGATATCCAACTCGCTTGCGAACCTCGAGTGATTCTTCAACCACGTCATAACCGGCCACCATAGCTGTGCCATCTGTGGGCGGCATATAACCAGTAAGGATTCTCATCGTGGTGGTTTTGCCTGCGCCGTTGGGGCCGAGAAAGCCGACAATTTCTCCCTGTTCTGCATCGAAAGTGAGATTGTCAATGGCGCGGCGCGCGCCGTAGTCTTTGGTGAGACCATTGACCTGGATCATTGGTGCTCCTGAATAAAATTGGGATATGTACAGACAAAGAAAAGGCACGCGTGCCGGTGGGCAGCCGTGCCATTTACTTTCGTATCGAGATTACTATACAGAAATTCAAAATCAATGTCAAGTGGCTTGTAACCTTCTAATCAAACGCTAATCTATCCGCACCTCTTTTCTTCCGGTTGGAAATATTTCAATCAACGTAGGAAGAAATACCAGACCGCGCCAGCACCAAGAGCACATAAAAATAAGATAAATAGTCCAGCCAAGGCCAGCATCAAGCCATTTGAAGTGTCAGGAGTTATTGTTGGGCTGGCAGGCATGGGTGTTGAGCGAAGAGAGTTTTCAACAGGGACGGCTG
>DATFQC010000507.1:0-5862 GCA_035264425.1 Anaerolineales bacterium | reverse complement strand
TTTTGTTGAACCTGGATATTAATGTAGCACAAGCTGTGCTTGGCGCGGAAGTTGAAGTCCCCACACTGGATGGGGATGAAAAATTAAAAATTCCAGCTGGCACACAACCCGGAAAAGTTTTTCATATCAGGAATAAAGGTGTTCCGCATTTACGCCGCAATGGACGGGGTGATCAAATGGTGATCGTGAATATAGCAGTGCCGACCAAGCTCACGAAGGAACAACGTGAATTATTCGAGAAATTGGCGGAGAGCCTGGGAACCACAGTCAAACCGCAGGAAAAAGGATTTTTGGATTGGTTGAACGAAGCACTGGGCGGATAAAATCTAATAATCCGTAGATAGTAAGTAGTGAGCGGCCAGAATGTCCGCTCATTTTGTTTAATGTTATAAATTGAATATGATCAATAACTATCCCACCCATATTGTTGCAACCGGCGGGTTCGTGACGAATCCACAGGGACAAGTCCTGCTCCTGAAAAGTCCACGTTATGGTGATTGGGAATTTCCAGGCGGACAAGTGGAGGAAAGCGAAACAATCCCGCGTGCTCTTGAACGAGAAGTATTTGAAGAAACAGGAATTATTGTAAGGGTTAAATCATTAGTCGGAATTTATTCAAATACTCGTAAACCTTCTATCGTGAACCTGGATTTCATTTGCAAATATGTTTCAGGAGAACCGAGGCCCAGTATCGGGAGTACAGAAGTAAAATGGGTTGACCGGGCGGAAGCTTTATCTTGGGTGAAAAGAGAAGCTGTTTACAAGCGACTGAAGAATATGCTTGCATTTTCTGGGGAAATTACATATGGCGCCTATTTTGTTGATCCAAATCGCATCGATTTGAATTACAGAGAATTAGAAGAGCGGAAAATCTAATAAAAGTGAACAATACCGAAGAGAATTGTCATTTGACGGTTCTTCTTTCTTATGCTATAATTATGAATACTTGAGCAATTATTCATATATTTATCATGGTACTAAAGGAACAAACTTCGGCTCACCTTGCTGACCTGTTTAGCGCTCTCAGCGATCCCACCCGCCTGCGGATTATCTCCGTCTTGCTGGACAGTGAACTGAACGTTGGCGATATCGCAACTCAACTCACTATGACTGAGTCTGCGGTGTCGCACCAATTGCGCGGACTCCGTCAATTGCGGCTAGTGCGCAGTCGCAAGAATGGGCGGCAGGTGTATTATGCTCTGGATGATGACCATGTTGCAAAACTTTATCGCCTGGGGCTTGACCATGTAGAACATGGATAGGCAGATTCGTTAAAGAAAATATGGACAATAAATCTTCACATATTCACTCGCACTTACGAGAAGCTTCCAAGCATACAACATTTCGTCTTTCTCTATCACTTTTTCTTACGCTTGCTTTTGTGATCATCGAAGCTGGGGCAGGAATATTCGCCAACAGTTTGGCGCTACTCACAGATGCCGCCCATAACCTCACTGATGTCATTGCCCTTGGCTTAACCTGGTTTGCTGTCCGCATCACCTCGCAGCCAGCCAATGCACAAAAGACCTACGGTTATCATCGCGCTGGAATTTTAGTTGCATTGCTTAACTCAACAACCCTGGTGTTAATTTCGCTTGGTATTTTTTACGAAGCGTACCGTCGTTTTATGGCTCCCCCGGATGTGCAATCCGGCATTCTTATCAGTGTGGGTCTTCTGGCAGTAGTGATCAACCTCGTGACTGCTTTGCTTGTGCATCGCGGCAGTGAATATGATCTCAATCTGCGATCTGCTTTTGTACACTTGATGGGGGATGTGCTTTCCACTGTGGGCGCGGTGATTGCGGGTGTGATTATTTATTTCACAAATGCCAATTGGCTTGACCCATTGGTTAGTGTGTTAATCGGTTTTCTCATCCTTTACAACGCTTGGGGCATCTTAAAGGACGCAATTGATATTCTGCTTGAATCCACGCCGCGCGATGTGGACGTTCAGGCGCTGGTAAAAGACATTGCGCAAGTGGAGGGTGTGCTTGGTGTTCACGATATTCATGTCTGGAGTCTGACGCAAAGCTTGCGAACGATGTCTGCTCACATCCTTACTGATGACCTTCACATCAGCGTGGGTGCGGATATCCAGCATCAGATCAACGAAATGTTGAATGATCGCTATAATATTGCTCACGCGACGCTTCAGCTCGAATGCGTGGAATGTGCTCCTGATTCACTATATTGTGATTTGAATGGTCACGTGCATATCGATGCTTCATCAATTGCCCAGCACTCAGATCATCATGCAAGCCAGTAATAGCACTACATAAACATCTTCCAAGCTTAGAAATTATCCAAGAACTTTGGCGTCTTACAGACGCCTTTTGTGTCATAATCGTGATCTATGATGAAAAAAATATTGCTAAAAATTTGGCGAGTTTTCCCTAGGCAGGTTCAAGAAATTTTGTCACGAATCATCCGGCCGTTATTCCAGGTGTTTGCAGCCGCTGTGATTTTCGATGAAGAGAAAAATATATTTCTCGTCAAATCAACGTATCAAAGATTTCACCCTTGGGGTTTGCCAGGTGGTAGTTTGGAATATGGGGAGCATCCAGAAGAGGCAGTGATACGCGAAGTTTGGGAAGAGACAGGTTTGCACATTTGTATTGAAAAACTCTTACTGGTCAATTCATGGCTGCCTGATCGAGTCGGTCTATATTATCTGTGCAGAATTATTGATGGAACATTTCATCCGACGGATGAGATATCCGAGTTTGCTTATTTTTCGTTGGAAGATCTTCCAGATATCCGTCCAATTGATGTTGGGATGATTAAACGATTACATGGGATGGTTGATCATGAACTGGCTTGAAGTTTCCCTCACGGTAAACGGCGAACTTGCTGAGGCCGTCGCAGACGTGCTGGCACGTTTTGCATTTAGCGGTGTGATGATGGAGCAGGGCGTCAAATACACGGATGATGAAGATGCCGGCACGCCTACCGGTCCAATTACCGTCCGCGCCTATTTGGAAATGAACGGTCAGATCGAGGAAACGAGGCAGAAGCTCGAGGAGTCACTTTATTATTTAGGCAGGATCCAGCCTCTGCCCGCGGCCTCTTATAAGGAGATCGCTGACCAAAACTGGATGGAAGCTTGGAAACAGCACTACAAGCCGATTCTGCTTGGGGAACGCCTGGTGATTGTGCCAGCCTGGATGGATTCGCCTGACCCGAATCGAATTGCCATCCGAATCGACCCTGGTATGGCATTTGGTACAGGGACGCATCCAACCACACAATTGTGTTTGGAATTAATGGAGCATCAATTATCATCGGTTGTCCATCGTCCATGGTCTGTAATCGACGTAGGCTGTGGTTCAGGCATTCTTTCTATCGCGGCGATCAAAATGGGAGCCAGTTCAGCGCTAGGCGTGGATATTGATTCGGGATCAATTGACAATGCCCGCGAGAATGCAAATACCAATTCTATTGGTGATGAGTTGATTCTTGGCGTTGGTTCCGTCCAGGAAATCCTGGACAACAAGTTTTCATTTCAAAGGGCACCGCTTGTGGTTGCAAATATCCTTGCACCGGTCATTATCCGTCTCTTTGATGTGGGTCTGGTAGACCTGATCGAAGCGGATGGCGTAATTCTCTTAAGCGGTATCCTGCAGGAGCAGGCACAAAGTGTAATTGAAGCCGCGCAGGTGCGAGGTCTCAGAATGAACGAGCGAAAGCAAATGGGGGATTGGGTCGCTCTGGCAATGAGTCGCTGAATCGCAAAATTCCCCATGATGTACTACCTAAGCTGGAGTGTTAGGATGTTAAAATAGCGCCCATATTTTTACCAATAAAGGAGAGTGCGAAATGAAAAGGAATACTGGAATTGTTTTGGCAATTTTGTCGCTTGCGCTGGCCGCGCTGGCCTGTCAGGCGGTGACCGGCGGAGGAAATAACAACACAGCAGTGCCTCCTTCGAATACAGATACTCCGCCTATTAATACAGACAGTCCAACCCTCCCAACTCAGCCGAGTACCGGCAATGTTCTCTTAAGCGATGATTTCTCCTCTGCACAATGGGGAACCGGGACCGATTCCGATAGTTCGGTCGAATATGCAAATGAAGCACTAAAGTTTATTGTGTTTACAAAGAATTATTTTGTGTGGAGTACTCCTGGAAACGAAGAGTATCAGAATGTTCATATGGAAGTGACCATGCTAAATAATGGCACGGATTCCACAACAGGATTTGGTCTAATGTGCAACCAGCAGACCTCAGACAAAAAATCTTTCTATTACCTTGCCATAACGCCAGCAGGAGAATATGCGATTGCCAAAGCGACCACGGACCAAAGCGATGTTTTCTTAACCAATAATGATGCTTGGGCTTCCTCAGACTTAATTGCAAAAGATGCTTCTTCCTATCGGGTTGGCGCGGATTGTGCCAGTAATGGTACGTTGACATTGTACGTAAATGGTCAACAGGTTGCTTCCGTATCCGATGTTTCCTACACAAGTGGCGGCGTTGCCGTGTTCACATGGAGTGGGGAAGAGGCGACTAAGACAGATGTGTCTTTTGATGATTTCCTCATGACAGACCTGCCTTAATGTTTGTTGGATCAGAATGCTATTAAGTCCGCCCGTGATTTGAGATCGGTACGTCTAATCAGTCAGAATCTAAATGGAGACATACAATGAAAAATAAATTGTTGAAAGTTTTTCTCGCATTTACGGCGCTGGTTCTCACAACCCTGGCGTGTAGCGGGTTGGGCAGTGGTGCGCTCCTGAAAGATGATTTTTCAGACTCTAAGAGTGGCTGGGGCACTGGCACGGATGATAATAGTTCAGTGGAATATTCGAATAAGGCGTTGGATGTTTCTGTCAATAAGGATGCGTATTTCGTGTGGAGCACCCCCACCGATGAAAGCTACGAGAACATTCACATGGAAGTGACTGCCTTGAATCAGTCCTCTGACTCGGCTGGAGCCTTTGGAATTATATGCAATATGCAACTGACCAATACATCTTATTATTTTGCAATTACAGGTGCTGGGGAATATGCCATTGGCCTATATACTTTTGCAGGTGATACGCTTCTTACAAATGATGGGGAGTGGGGTAAATCCAGCCTGATAAAATCGGGCGCCGACTCATATCGTATCGGCGCAGATTGTGGCGGAGGCGTCCTGACGTTGTATGTGGATGGTCAGCGTATCGATTCCGCGAGTGATACAACATACACATCCGGAAAGGCTGCCCTGTTTGCCTGGAGCAGCAAGGAACCAAACGGAACGCATATTTCCTTCGATGATTTTGTAATGACCAAACTCAAATAACTCAAAATATATTCACTTGAAAATCCTGCTCTTCGTCTGATAAGCAGGATTTTTTAACTTCAATTATAGATATTCTGTGCTATGATTCGAAGGACATGGACCGCCGCAGACTCCTCCTATACTTACTCTTGAATGTATTTATTTCTGTCTGTGTCACAAGCGCCATCCTGTTTTGGTATGATCGTAATTACCGCTCAGTGAGTATTTCTGCCGTTCAGCCCGCTGCGCAGGCTCTAAATCAGGTTTCTGCCCCGCAAGCGACCTTAAATCCTGAAATCGATATTCCTGTGGAGATTGTCAGCGTGATCGGCGCCGGAACGTTGAACGCGGAGTGGGTTGTTGTAAGTTATGAAGGTGAAGATCAGATCAATCTGGCGAACTGGCAATTAAGAGATGAAGACCGGCACGTCTTTGTTTTTCCTCAATTAGTTCTTCATCCAAATGGAGCCGTGCAAATCCATACTGCTTCCGGAACAAATACTGTGATCGATTTATACTGGGGTGAAAGCGAACCCGTTTGGCAGTCTGGCGAAATGGCGCAGTTGCTTGACCCGAATGGAAATAAGCGCGCAGAGTA
>DATFQC010000506.1:0-5244 GCA_035264425.1 Anaerolineales bacterium | reverse complement strand
CCAACCGTCCCACCACAAATGGCGGGCACGGCAAAGAAATACGAAGCCGCCGAGGCATCGGATTCGATGGGGTATGTAATTTGTGCCTTGTAATTCGTCAAAGGGGCCTTGAAATATTTATATCCATCTTTTTCGACACCGATTCCAAAGTCTTGCATGACTCCGAGGGTCATGTCCACATAAGGTTTGGAGCTCAAGTCGGTAGTGACTTCTATTTCGATGGGAGATTTTGCGTAGGGGGCAACCATCAACAAAGCGGACAAGAACTGACTTGAAATGTTTCCTGCGATTTTTGCCTTCCCACCGGCCAAACCACTTGCAAATATTTCGACAGGTGGACAATTATTGGTAGCCTCCAGCTCCACGCCCAATTGATGAAGCGCGTCAATCAAATCTCCAATGGGGCGTTCACGCATACGCGGGTCACCATCCAAAATATATTCGCCCTGGCCCAGGGTGAGAAAGGCGGAAAGAAAGCGGGCTGCTGTCCCGGCATTACCAATGAAGAGTTCAGCCCGTTTCGCAGGGATTCTTCCGCCCAGGCCTGTGATTGTCATTTCAGAATTGACTTCATCGAGTTGAATGTGGAAGCCAAGAGTTTGAAGAGCGTTGGCAAAGTATTTGGAGTCATCGGAAAAAAGGGCATTGGTAAGTTGTGTCCTCCCTTCCGCAAGCGCGGCGATAAGCAAAGCACGGTTGGTCAGCGATTTGGAGCCAGGGACGCGAATAGTATTATTAAGAGGATTACTTAATGGCTGAATCGAGAGAGAAGATAAGCTGGTCAGCATGAGAGAAGTAATCAGTTTTCAGTAATAGATTGATAAGAGCGATGAGACTGGTTAAGGAGAATCTCCAGTTGCGAATCATTTTCTTGTTGCAAAGCAGATTCAAGTTCAGCAAGGGAATTATGGAACTTTTGAATGGCAGCCAAAACATTATCTCGATTCGATTTAAGGATCCCCATCATCATGTGCGCTGGTGTTCCTGCAAGACGGCTGGTGGAACGAAAGCCTGGCCCAACAAGATGGGCGAATTCCTGGGGAGTTGCCTGCGCCAACGCCGAAGAGATAAGAAAGGGCAAATGGCTCGTTGAGGCCAGGATCCGGTCGTGGTCTGCTGCGGACATTTCGATTTGATGGGCACCAATGAGAGAAAGGATTTGAGTCACAGCCGATTTGGCTGCCTGAGTTGTTCGTTCCAGAGGCGTGATGACAAATGGAGTCCCTTGATACAAACTTCGATCTGCATTTTCCAACCCTAATCTTTCCTTGCCACAGATGGGATGTCCACCGATAGGTTCAAAGCACCCGGGCAGCCTTGACATCGCATCTATAATGTCTCTTTTCGTGGAGCCTACATCCATGATGATGCAGGGATGCGTCATCAGAGAGGGCAGCTGCTGAATAAGGTTCAAGATCACTGGGACCGGTGTGGCGAGAATGAGCATATCTAGCGGAGGCAGAGACCTGAGAGCACTCGTTTCAGCCTGGTCGACGATATTTTTGGAAAGAGCAAGTTCGAGCGCAGACGGATCCGAGTCAAACCCAACGAGGTGTGAACAGTGTCCCTTTAACGCGAGCGCCAGGGAGCCACCCATGAGCCCTAATCCAAAAATTCCAATGGTTGAATCCCTGAGGGAAAAACCAGCCTCCATGTTTACCAGCCAGCGACGACAGGTTTTTTAATCGGAGCGATTCGTCGCCCCATCGCTTCAGCAATGGCCCTGACCTGCTTCACCATTTCGACAAATGTCTCTGGCTTGAGGGATTGCTTGCCATCCGAGGCCGCGTGGGCGGGGTCAGGATGGACTTCAATGATCAGACCATCGGCGCCCGCTGCAATAGCCGCGCGGGCAATCGCCGTCACATAATCAGAGTGACCGGTGGCGTGGGAGGGGTCAAGGATGACAGGGAGATGTGTAAGATTTTTGAGAACAGGGATGGCATTGATGTCTGTGGTATTACGGGTGGAGGTTTCAAATGTACGGATGCCACGCTCGCACAACATGACCTGTTTGTTGCCGCCTGCCAGAATGTACTCGGCCGACATCAGAAGTTCCTCTATGGTTGCGCTGAGGCCACGTTTGAGCAATACACTTTTGCGAGTCTCGCCGATGGCGCGCAGCAGGTTGAAGTTTTGCATGTTGCGGGCGCCCACCTGAAGGACATCCACATATTTCACCATCAGGTCAAGCTGAGTCTGTGACATGATCTCTACCACAATGGGCATACCTGTTTCTGCGCGCGCTTCAGCCAGATACTCAAGGCCTTCTTCACCCAGCCCCTGGAAAGAGTAGGGTGAGGTGCGAGGTTTGAATACTCCACCCCGCAGCGCATTCGCGCCCGCTTCCCGCACGGCGTGAGCCGTTTCGAGAATCTGGGAACGCGATTCGACGGCACAGGGACCTGCGATCACAACGATGTCGTTGCCACCCACTTGAAAACCATCGATTGGGAATACAGAGTTTTCCGGATGCACCTGGCGTGAACCAAGCTTGAAGGGTTGCGAGATTCGTTTCACGGTTTGGACTCCATCAAGGATTTCAAAGGGATCAAGAGCTGGGATGTGAAATTCACCCACCGCGGCGACAATGGCAGTTTCGACACCGTAGGTGATGTGAGGAGTGAGTCCATGAGATTTGATGGCAGCAACCACGCCTTCAAGTTGTTGCGGAGTATAGTTCGGCTTCATTACGATGATCATTTTGGGCTCCTAAGAGATGAGTTATGAAAACAGGTACTAAAGATATATAAGAAAACAAGAGTTTACTTGTCTACCGACTCATTGCGCGGCGACAAGGTCAGGTCGTAGTTTGACTGCCTCGCGCAAATAGACATGGGTAATTTCGGATTGCGGGATTTGCGTATTCCAATGGACGAGCACCCGGATCACGTGTGCCAAACTATTGGGAACAGGAATCTCACGCGCACAAAGCATCGGGACCTGGCTCCAACCCATTTCACGGGCGGCCTGAGCCGGGAAGGTGGAGGCAAGGTCATCTGTCACAGTGAAGATGGCGCTGGCAACATCTTCGGGCTGCATCCCTTTATTTTCTTCAAGAATTTCTTCAAGCAATTCGCGCGTCGCTTGAAGGATGAGGTGGGGCTCATCGGCTGACACTGTCGTTGCTCCACGAATTCCACGAATCGGCATAAATTGCTCCTATGAGTGATATCTCTTGGCCCCTCTCCCTCCTTAGAGGAGGTGGGGAGGGAGAGGGGTGAGGAATATAAAAGAGCGAGACCGTGTGGTCTCGCTCTCTATGTGAACAGATTTGCTTTCTGTCTACTTAAGCGCCACCAACGGCAACCGTTTTATGGAGGCCGTAATAAAAGTAGAACGCAAACCAACAAGTGGACTTAAGCATATTGGGCGCAATTCTATGCTAATCATAAGAATGCGTCAAGTGTCAGTTTACCGTGCGTCGCCATTAATAATATTTCCGGCTGACCAGCATGCATGCTGGTCAGCCGGAATGGCTTTCCTCTTAAGGAACGACGCTATGCTCTAGTCATCCGCTCCCCGCGTCGAGGGCATGTTACGTTGCCCCTGGCGCTCAATATTTTCAGCGGCACGTTCCATCTTAGGCTGATTGGCACGGCCTCGACGATACCAGCCATCAACAATTTGACCAGCGGTATCGCGTCCGCCCAGTCCAAATGCAAGGCCAGCTGCCAACGCTAGTGCCCCGACAAAGCCCATGAATAGCGTGTTGACCAGGGTTTGGGCAATTCCAATCTGGTTGACGGCAACGACAATACCGAACGACCAGACAGCCACGCGGGTGATTGATGCGAGCAGATCCGGGTTGCTGAACCCAGCTTGAGCCGTCGCACCACGTATCAGGTCACCCAAAGCATTCGCGGCAAGTCCGGCGATCACGAGAATGACAACCGCCACGACCAGATTCGGGATCCAAAGCAGGAATTGTTGAAGCACTGCGGAAACGGCGGGCAAACCGAGCGCGTCAAAGGCAACGACCAACACGATCAATCGTACAAACCATTTGACGATATCGGCGAGCAACCCAGACGGGTCTGTGCGCAGGCCCATGTTATGAACAAACCCCTGGAAACCCGAGCGTTGGGCCAGGACATTAAACTTCACGGCGCGCAGAAGTGCTGCAACCGCGGAGGCGAGTAAACCCGAGATGATCCAACCGATAACCAGGATTATCAGAAAACCGATAATCCGCGGGATTGCTCCCAAGAACAAACTTAGTGCGGTAGCGAGCGATGTCGTAAGAGCCGCTCCCCATCCATTAAAATCCATCTTATTTCTTCCTTTCAACCTTCCCATGCCGGGCAGGTTACTAAACGGCTTGGGCACTCAGCCCGCTGCCTGAAATCATTTGTACTTACTGCGCAGCTCATCGTGAAACTCACGCAGTTTAGCTGAAGTTAATTATGGTGAGATTTCAGGCAAGGTCAATCAGGGACTTCCCAAGCTAGTTAAGTAAAGAACTCCCTACTTGTCTAGTCCTGCGCCAAAATTGGGTCAAACGTCTTATTCTGGACCCAATTTCAATGGGAACTGTGTCAGGAATAGGCTGCCTTCATGTATAATTACTGGTTCGAGGAGATTCGCCATGTCCTTCGCACATAAAATTGATGAATGGATGAAAGAAGCCGAGGCTCGACCCCAATCCGCGGTAATGATTGTGAAATTGGTCGCGAAACGCCTGCGTGAGTTGACCGAGCGTAATGAGGAATTACTGACTGAAAATATTGCACTGCAAAACGGGACGCGCGTCGAGGAGTACCAAAAGCGCATCGCTCACCTGGAATATCAACTGGACCTGCTCAGGCGTCGCTTCGGCTCTGACGAATCTCTCCTAGCAGAGCTGCCTGCAGCCTCCGTTGCAACAGCAACCCTCAGTCTGCTGATCTATAACACGTATGGGCGGATTTTCCGTGTCGAACTCAATTCAGTTGTTCAGGCGCTGGGACATATCGATGACGATACACTGCAAAACAACGAACAACCGCGTTTGCTGGTCATCCCTTCCAACGAGGAAGTCATGCTGCTTTTCACCTCTGGACGGGTCAGCACATGCGCGGTCAATACCATTGCAACAGTGGAAACTGGCACCGCATGGACATGGGATCAAGCTGCGCTACCCGATGAACCTCGAGCAGGAGAATTTCTGGCTTGCGTCATGCCAATCTCGCGCTTGCCTCTCTCGGAGTTCTTCCTGCAGGTCAGTCGCCGTGGATGTGTGAAGAAAACGATGACATCGGTGGC
>DATFQC010000505.1:0-6093 GCA_035264425.1 Anaerolineales bacterium | reverse complement strand
CGCCGAACAGTAAAAAGTTCAGAAGGTGATTGCCGGCTTCGATCGCCCAAACTTTAAAGCCCTGCCCGGCAAATAATTTGTTTACCAGATTTGTTGGCGCCACGAAACCCAGCCAAAGCATAAAACCGGTCATGGCACCCGAAGCAGCATTTGTGCTACCCATCAGGTTAATCATCAAGGCAACCGACGTGGCCTGAACAAACGCAGCAATAATTGTGAAAACATAGATCATTGGATTTGGGTTGCTCATCTCGCTAGAGTTACCAATGCCTTCCTGCCAGGCAGGGTAGAATAATTTTGGGTGATACCAGATGAACCCACTAATCATTGCAATAACAACGCAAGCAATAACAGCTAACCAGTTAATAGAACCCAGATCCATGTGAGCCTCCTTTGGCGATGTGGATTGGACTGTCCAATCCTCTATCGTTCTTAACCCGAATATTTGTTCTACGATACGTTTGCTGGAGGGATTTCTGAGGCGATCCATTAGCACTGGTAAAATCCAAGTATGGCAAACGCTTATTTGATTCAACTGATTGGCGTCGTATTAACCGTCGCTGGTTTGATTGCGCTGACCGCCTCCGCTCACGTCTTTGGAACTCCCATCTCACCCGCCGAGAAACGGAGAGCCAGTGATGAGTGGAATCGCCGCAGGGATGCGTACCGTTTGCCGATCAATCTTGATACTGTTGTGTCTGCCATCTTCTTTTTAGGAGGGGTCAGCATCCTGGTCTGGTCTAAATTCGAATTTTGTACATTTCTCGTGTATTGGTTTCCGCCCATCCCAGATGCCATCAAGGTATTGTTATCTTGCAGATAAGCGATATAGTCTGCAACCCAATCAGATCCATCACGTAGATTATTGAAGAGTTACTCAACTATCCATCTAACTACACTGTCCACTCGGACAGTGAAAAACTCCCCCATTGACGAGGGGACTTTGCTTTGAAAGTCGTATCATTATAGAAGAATTACGGAGGCATACACCCATGAAACAAAAGGTATTTATTTCGCTTATGTTGCTCAGTCTGCTTACGAGCGCCTGTTCAGCCGGGGCAGCAGCCACCGGCACCCCGGAAGCCATTCCCACCGTCATTGCCGACAGCACTATCATCGCCGAAGGTCGCGTGGAGCCGCTGCGAGACGCCGAGATCGCCTTCACCGCCTCCGGCGTCGTCAGCGAGGTCCTGGTCGAAGAAGGCGATGCCGTCAAGAAAGGCCAGCCTCTCATCCACCTGGGCGATGCCTCCGATACTCAATATGCCGCGGCCCAACTCGAACTCGTCAGCGCACAGAAAGCCCTCAACGATCTGCTCAACACCTCCGGCGCGGAATTAGCGCAGGTCGTGATTGATCTCAAGCAAGCGCAGGAAGACTTCGACAAAGCCGATGACTATTTGATCTATCTCCAGAATTCCAAGAAAGTCCCCCAAAGCCAGACCAAGCTGTTCCTCGAAACCAAGCGAAATAGCTGGATGTATGTCTACAAGACCAAAACCTTCAAAGGCCCCGCTCCCGAAGACTGGATCATCGAAGCCCAGAACGATCTGGCATTGAAAAAAGCCAGGCTGGACGAAACCCAGAACAGCTATAACCGCATGAAGGGCGGCGCGGATGAAGATCAACTGAAGGTGCTCCAGTCACGTCTGGATGCCGCCAAAGCTGGTGTAGCAGCCTTCGAAGTCCTTGCACCGTTCGATGGGGTCGTGGCCGATTTGCCGGCCAAACAAGGCGGCTCTATCAATGCCGGGCAGAGTGCGGTCACCATTGCAGATTTCTCCTCCTGGCTAGTGAAGACCACCGACTTGACTGAGATCGATGTGGTGGCATTGGCGGAAGGGCAGTCGGTCACGGTGACGCTGGATGCCATCCCGGATGCACAGCTCAAGGGGCAGATCCTGTCCATCGGGCAGAATTATGCCGAGAACCAGGGCGATGTCGTTTATGAAGTCACCATCCTGCTCACCGACACTCATCCCGCCATGCGCTGGGGCATGACGGCCGCCGTCAAGTTCGAATAAATACAAGGACTCAACGTCTCCCAACGTTGAAATCTAAAGTCTGAAGACTTCAGAATCCTTGAATGTGAGGCTCTTATGTTTCTATTTATCAAACCAACCAATGTCAATGGCAGTCGACCCATCATCGATATGCAGGATGTTCACAAGTACTACAAAACTGCCATCGGAGATTATCACGCCCTGAATAGCATTGACTTGCAAATCAATACCGGAGAATTCGTCAGCATTATCGGCAAATCAGGCAGTGGCAAATCCACATTACTAAACATGATTACCGGTATCGACCGCCCTACCTCCGGCGAAGTGCATGTGAATGGTACCGCGGTGCACGAACTCAACGAAAACCGCATGGCGCGCTGGCGTGGGAAAAATCTTGGGGTCGTCTTCCAATTCTTCCAATTGCTGCCCACCATCTCGGTGATCGAAAACATCATGCTGCCAATGGATTTCTGTCGTACTTATCCAATGCGTGAGCGTGAGCAGCGCGCCCTGGCCTTGCTCGAAATGGTGGAGTTAGCAGATCATGCTTACAAATTGCCCACCGCCCTCTCCGGCGGACAGCAACAACGCGTAGCAATTGCGCGCGCGCTGGCGAATGATCCGCCCATTGTCATTGCGGATGAACCGACCGGAAACCTGGACTCGAAAACAGCGGAAGCGGTCTTTACATTATTCAACGATCTTGTTGCACAAGGCAAGACGATCATCATCGTGACGCACGATAGTGGACTCGCGAAGCGTACTCACCGCACCGCGCTGATTACCGACGGTGAGATCGTCAACGAATATGTTGCAAAAGCCATGCCAACTCTCACGCAGGATCAGATGTTACAAGCTACTCGAGATGCGAAAAGCATGGTTTATGAGCCGGGGGCGATGATCTTTTCCGAAGGAACCAACGCAGATTGTTTCTATGTTGTGGCCAGGGGAACAGTGGAAGTGGTGCTGCCGCGCCCCAATCAATCCGATGTGATCGCCGTTCAACTCGGACCCGGTAAATATTTCGGCGAAATGGAGTTCTTCCACGAGAAAAGGCATCAAGCCTCCATCCGCGCCTCAGAACGCGGACCGGTAGAGGTATTGTGTATTAGCTATGATCAACTCAATCAGTTGCTGGGTGAGTCTCCCGTCACGCGTGAGGCGTTGCACCAATCCGCCCACGAGCACGAAGAGGAAAACCTCGCCCGAAGGGAAGAAATTACATGAGCAGCCGTTGGAAGAAGGTCTGGGCTGACTTTTGGAGTAATAAGTCACGTACTTTTCTGACCATCATTACCATTGCAGTTGGCGTATTAGCGGTTGGCTTTAACAGCAACCTGGGACAATACATGGCCGAAAGCATGGAGAGTGACTATCTTTCCGCCAGCCCCTCTGAGGCAACCGTGTACGCTGGTCCCCTGGATGACGATATGGTAAAGATCGCACGTGAGGTACCCGGTGTGGATGCGGTGGAAGGTCGTAGTTCCGTAAGCGCGGATGTCGTCCGCACAGATGATAAGAAGATTTCCATCCAGTTCACCGCGGCGAAAGATCCGAGCCATACAACGCTCAATCAGCTCAAGCCTGCGCTGGGAGAGACCAGCCTGCCATCACTTGGCGAAAAAGAAATTATCGTGGATGCTTCGGCCAAGTCGCTTGGATACAAACCTGGCGATAAGATCATGGTTAAGCTGCCTGACGGCAAATATCGCGAGCTGACCTTCGCTGGATATATGCACGATGTAACCGGGTTTCCCTTCGGCTTTAGCAATACAATGAATACCTACGTTACCCCTAAAACATTGGAATGGCTGGGCGGCTCTCGAAACTATGACTCACTGGCAATCAGCGTAGCCGAAAAACAGACCGATCAGGAACATGTAACTCAAGTCGCGCAGGCTGTTGCTGATCGTGTGGAACGCGCTGGCGCGACCGTTTACTTTGTCAACGTTTATCAGCCCGGACATCATTTTGCCTATAACATTTCAAATGGAGTTTTCTTCATCCTGACCGTTCTTGGTTATATGACCGTTGTGTTGAGTGGATTCTTAATTATCAACACCATTACCGCGCTGGTAACCCAGCAAACGCGCCAGATTGGGATCATGAAAGCCATAGGCGGTGACAACTCACAGATTTCCACGATGTATGTGGTTTTGATCCTTGGCTTTGGGTTGACCGCATTGCTAATAGCTGTCCCGCTGGCCAACGGAGGCGCAAAGTTTTTCGGGGCCGGAATGGCCCAATACTTGAATTTCTATCCTCTCCCCTTTCTTGGATATCGAAGTGCCTATTTTCAGCAGGGAATCGTGGCACTGGTCATACCGCTGTTGGCTGCCCTCTGGCCTATTTATAGCAGTGTACGCGTCACGGTACGTGAAGCCATCACTGATTATGGCATTGGTGGAAACGCCAAACCGAAAGATAAATCTATTAGCAAAGCTGCGTTGTTCATGCCACGTCCGATGCGGCTTTCTCTTCGGAATGCCTTTCGCAAAAGAGCTCGCCTGTTATTGACTCTCTTCACCCTGGTCTTGGGCGGTGCCATCTTCATCGGTGTTTACAACCTGTGGGCTTCGTTTGATAAAACCATTCAAGATATCCAGGGATACTTCCTGGCAGATATTAATATCTCCTTCGGACGTTCGTACCGCTTGGACGAAGTGGCTCCCATCGCCCAGGATATTCCCGGGGTTTCCAGCGTGGAAGGCTGGGCGGAATACGCTGGAACTCTCATTTCCGATAAAAAGGAAGCTGGCACCCAAATTCTATTTGTCGCCCCACCTTCTACCTCTACTCTGATTGATCCAGTGATCACCTCTGGCCGATGGCTGACCACAGGCGATGAAAACGCCATCGTCATCGGCAATCACTTGCTTAGGATTTTCCCTGACCTGAAAGTTGGTGATTGGTTAAAAATCAAAATTGATAATAAAGAGACAAAGTGGCATATCGTTGGCACATACACGATAACTGGGAATGTAAACCCGCCACTCCTCTATGTGAATTATGAATATCTGAGCCATCTCGTAGGTCAGCCCGGACAAGTCTATTCTCTACGTGTCCTGACAGTTCAACATGACACAACCACCCAAAGAAGAATCAGCGATCAACTTCAGGCGCTTTATAAAGGGCGCGGGATTAGCGTGGGTTCCACCCAGCTTGGCGCAGAGTTTATTCGTGACCAAAAGACACAGACAAATGTTCTCGTGTACTTTATGCTCGGGATGGCAGTTATGATTGCCATTGTGGGTGGGTTGGGATTAATGGGGACCATGAGCATCAACGTACTGGAACGGACTCGCGAGATCGGCGTGATGCGCGCCATCGGCGCTTCCAACATAGATATTCAGGGTATTGTGATTGTCGAAGGGCTGGTTATCGGTTTGATCAGTTGGAGTATCAGCATCCTGGTAGCGATCCCAATTACGGGTATCCTTTGCTTCGGCGTTGGGATGGCGATCCTCACCGCACCGATGCCTGCCGTCTACGGCGTGACTGGAATCATTGCCTGGCTAGTTTTCACTCTGGTGCTCGCCACCATCGCAAGTGCGCTGCCTGCCCGCCGCGCCTCAAGACTCACTGTAAGAGACACACTGGCCTACGAATAGAGAGACAGAAATTTACAAAAGTAGACACGCAGGCAAAACGTTGCCTACGTGTCTTTTTGTTTATCTGTGCCATTCTTTCACGGGTCTAACGGTAAAATCATCTCCTTCGACTCGATCACTTCCGCCTTCAACGTTCCCGCCGACATCTCACGCAATTCATTTTGGAACGTCTCAAACGAATCAATTGGGAACTGGAGAGTCATCGTGATGTCCGCAGCATAATCTTCACCAAGCACGTTTCCGCGTTGACGAGTCACGAGCAACCTCACACGCTCTAATAAGTTATATGGGATGGCAAGCATGGCTACATGCACTGGAACTCTCCGTCCACGCCTCACGGCATTGACCACCAGTTGCGTTGATTCGGTGTAGGCTTTGACCAATCCGCCAGTCCCCAACAAGGTCCCACCAAAATAGCGTGTGACTACGACCGCTACATCCCCAAGTCCGCTGCCGCGTAGAACTGCCAGCGCAGGCTT
>DATFQC010000504.1:0-4714 GCA_035264425.1 Anaerolineales bacterium | reverse complement strand
ACATCTTTGTCTGCTTCACCAACCAATTGTGCATTCACCTGATAGGGCGGGAAGACTTTCTCGCGCTTGGCAGTCTCTTCTTCCTGTCCCATCGAGGTCCAGGTATCTGTATAGATGACGTGTGCGCCTTTAACTGCTTCATGAGGGTCACGCACAAAGGTTAATTTCGAACCTGTTTCTTTCGCAATGGCTTGGGCAACTTCCACAGCTTTGGGATTGAGGTCGTACCCGTCGGGGCTTCCAATCGTAAAATTCCAGCCTAACTTCGCAGAGACATGCATCAGCGAGACCGCGACATTATTGCCATCACCCACATAAGCAACGTTTAAGCCTTTCGCTTTGCCAAACTTCTCCTGAATGGTGAGCGCATCCGCCATGCCCTGACAGGGATGATTGTAATCACTCAAGCCATTGACCACAGGAATATCAGACCACTGCGCCAATTGCAATACATGGTCGTGCTCGAACACACGCGCCATCAACGCCTGGACATAGCCTGAAAGGACACGGGAAATATCTGCAATGGATTCGCGCTTGCCCAGACCGATCTCGTTCGGCGAGAGATAGAGCGCATCGCCGCCGCAATGACGCATCGCCATGTCAAAGGAGACGCGCGTCCGTAGGCTTGGCTTCTGGAAGATCATCCCGAGCACTTTGCCTTTGAAATAGGGTGGGTTGCCTTTCTTGAAATATTCTTCTTTTAACTTGATGGCGAGGTCGAGCAGGTCCTGCACTTCCCCCGGGGACAGATCGGATATGGCGAGAAAATGTTTCATGCAAACTCCTAGGTGATAAAAATAGCAAAAAGCCTAAACACGAAGGACATAAGGGTCACGAAGGATTTAAGTCTTTAGGTTTTCCAAACTTCTCCTTTGTCTATTTAATGTCCTCTATATTTAAAAAGAACGTTTGTAACAATAGTATATCGTGAATGAATAAAACTGACTTGTCCCAAGCATCATCGGTTCAACGTGACATCCGTCAAGGGATAAGAACAAAAACAGCGCCTTTTCGGCGCCGTTAATCTTATCATGAGGTTATTCAACATTAGCTACATGTGTCTTTGTTCCTGGCAATGACATGCTTACCCCGCGTTCTTTACTTTCTTCCAATACCTCACCAATCCATCTGCGCTCATGCCGGGCGGATTGGCTAAGGTAAAGGCGTTGATTACATCCTCACTCAAGCCCCATTCTGCAGCCTGTTCCACCATCCATTCGGTGAAGCTTTCGCGCAGCGCTTCGATAGGAGGCGATGGATCTTCCGACATGGTTTTTTCAAGCCAGCGCTCGGCGTCGTACAGTCCCTTATCTACTTCGTGCAATTGCCATCCGGGGTCGTCGTAGATGCCAAAGTGAGTCGGGGCGATGCGCGCAAACGTTTCCTGGCGCAGGCGCTCCACGCTGGCATGCCAGCGTTCCAGGTTCAATTCGGGAGGCACCATTGGGACCCGTAGATATTGATAGCCTGGAATACGTACTCCTCCCACATCACCGGAAAAACAAATATCTTCGAAGAGATAGGCGTAATGATGTTCGGCATGACCGGGCGTATTGACTGGGACAAATCTCAAGTCTCCAATCGCTATCTCTTCCCTGTCTCCGATCACTCGTAATTTATCTTCTGGCACCGGCAGAAACTCTCCCCAGAGCGAATCCATTCGATCCCCATAAATTCTTGTGGCGCTAGCCAGTAATTTCTCCGGGTTGATCATATGGGGCGCGCCCACGGGATGCACATAAATCTCCGCGCCCTGGCGTGCCAGCCAGCCAGCCGCGCCAGCATGATCGAGGTGGATGTGGGTCAACAGGACGTGAGTCACGTCACGGGGAGATAAGCCCTCGTTTGCCAGGCCCGTTTCCAGTCCTGGAAGAGTCGAGCCGGGTCCGCTTTCGATCAACACCACCGCCTCACCACTTCGAATCAAATACGAAGCAATAGCGTGTGGACGTCCCTGAAATTTTAGGTCAAGTGTGATAACACGGGTCTGCGCCATGAGGCATCCTGAGAAAAAGTATTAGCTGCGAAGCTCGAGAGCGTCTCCGACAGATCGGCTTCACAGTAGACGCGGCAGACGGGCACCTTCCGTTCATCGAGAGATTGTGCGAGATCATTATTGTTTGCGCGGCTGCCGAACGATTGCGACATCAACAACACAACCACCGGCCGCAGGTTGCGGCGCTGAAGGCTATCCACGCCCAGCAATAATTCCGGCCAGATCATGGGAGTGATGAGGATGGCGCTGCTGCCCTGCGGCAACTGCCCCATTTGAGCGGTGACCAAACCGGGTAAGGTGTACGTACTCTCCGCCTGCACGAACGCCAGTTCTTCCAAAATCTTGGCTTCCTGCTGTTCGCTTCGTTCCGCTGAGATCACGGTAAAGGCCCGTTCTGAGGCGGTCACCAATCCTACGGCGCGGCGCTGCGCAATAAAGTAACGTGCAAGGGAGGCCGCAATACTGACCGAATATTCCAGCGTTGAGGGAAGTAATTTCACCTTGTGGCGACGAAGCAAAAGCAAATCATCGACGGGAGGTGTTTCGTAATTTTCGCCGGGCTTGGCAATATGGGCATTTTTGTGTGTATCGAGGAATAACCAGACTTCAGATTGTGGATCCTGCTCGAACTCTTTGACCATCAACTGATCGCGCCGAACGCTGGTAGGCCAGTGAATCCTTTTCACAGGATCACCAGCCACATATTCGCGGATGCCCGCGGCATGCGGCGTAACATCAATGGACTTGCGACGGATTGCTTTACCCCCAGGTAATAGGCCCGGCGGCGAAACAAACTCTGCTACTGGAAAAAGCATGGGCAACACAACGAGTGAAGATTTCGCCGGGTAACTTTTCGAAACGCGAAAAATTCCAAATGGATCGCCCGAGGTAATTCGGGTGGGCCCAAGGCCGAACCCGCCGCGATTGGTAAGCCAGGTCCGGGAGGTATAGATGCGTTTCTGTTTTGCACGCAGAAATGTGATCACACGTGACCCCGTCGCGTGAGGAATGGTTGTCTCATTCGCCACCTCCAGCCACAACTTGGGTATTCGGCCCGTATTGGAAATTTCAAAATGTTCTTCGAAAATATCGCCCACGCTGGCTCGCATGGATCGTGCCTGCCGATCTACTTTTAGACCGCGCAAGGAAAACTCAGTCAACAGCCAGGCAATTACAAGCAGCAGAACGCCAAGATAAAGAAGCCGCACATAGACTGTTCCACCACTGACGGCTGTTCCAACCCCACCGACCAGGAGCATGATGAGAACAAATATCCGTCCGGGGGTCACTGTACTTGAACCTTCACTTTCCCTTCGGAGACGGAAGCCTGATAGTCTCCGCCTGGCACCGGAGCACTATAAACGATTTCCTGCACAATGCGGTCCGCGCTGAGCTCGCGCAAACGGGCGGCCGGCGAGACAATGATGCGATGACCAAGCACCGGAACTGCCAGCGCTTTGATGTCATCTGGAAGAACATGGTCGCGTCCCACTAAGGCCGCACGCGCCTGCCCAGAGCGGAACAACGCTAAGCTGCCGCGCGGGCTCGCGCCGAGATAGACATCTCCGCTCTGGCGAGTACGCCCAACCAGATCAATGATATATCGCTGAATGGTGGGAGAGACGTAGACCTGTCGAATCTCGTCGATGGCCTCTATGAGATCCTTAACCTTCACAACAGACCCGAGTGATTCGATCGGGTGTCGAAGTTGCTGCTGATTGAGAACTTTCATCTCCTCAGATGGGTTTGGATACCCCATCCGCACCCGCAGCAGGAAACGATCTAACTGCGCCTCAGGCAGAGGAAATGTCCCTTCATATTCAATCGGATTCTGGGTGGCGAGCACCATGAATGGACGGGGTAGCGGATGGGTTACACCATCGACAGTGACCTGGCGCTCCTCCATCGCCTCCAGCAAAGCAGCTTGCGTTTTAGGAGTCGCGCGGTTCACTTCATCCGCCAGGATGATCTGACCCATGATTGGACCCGAGCGAAATTCGAAGGTGCGTTTTTCCTGGTTGAAAATGGAAACGCCTGTGACATCGCTGGGAAGCATATCAGGCGTGAACTGGATTCGGTTGAATGTACAATCCAATGATTTTGCGAGGCTACGCGCAAGCATAGTTTTTCCAACCCCAGGCACATCCTCGATCAAAACATGCCCCTGGCATAACAGTCCAATCACAACCAACTCCACGGATTGGGCCTTCCCCACAATCACTTGCTCAAGATTGCTGACAATACGTTCACCGAAACTTTTTAGGTCGGTCATACTCATTCCTTTCCCGATTTTAGGTTTTGCAGGGATGTTCCTATCAGGCTATCCCTTGTAGAATTAATCAGGCACTTGGCAATCCATTATTTCATGCTACCAGGTCGGGGCGCCCCTACCGCTTCACCGCTCTGATTGTACGAGCAATCCAAGTGATGAGCAAGTAGATATTACCCCTCCACGGAGGGGTAAAACTACGAGGATTGTGATGAGTTTTTCTATTCTGGCTCCATTAGTTTCCAGTTTCAAAAATCTTCAATAATTCCGTCCTAAAGAATATGCAACATTTCACAGCAGTTCAGAATTTGCATTGTCATCCAAGTACGCTGGAATAGATTATTTTTATAGACGATTACTTAGCAGAAGTGCGACCACTTCCATTCTTTTACTTGATCTACCATCTGATATTTGACTTTATAAGCTGTAATTATCCTTAAATGTCTTTA
>DATFQC010000503.1:0-3569 GCA_035264425.1 Anaerolineales bacterium | reverse complement strand
CTGGTGATTCCGGTTACATTTGGTACCACCGGCGAGCTTCATTTTCAGGATGGAGACGCCATTTTGGATCAGGCTATCCTCAGCGCTCAAGTGATGGCGGCGCCTCCCGCAGGCAGCCAGTACAGGGTGTGGCTGGTCAGCGGACAAGAACGATTTCCGCTGGGCATCCTGCACCTGGATGAAAATGGCAAGGGCGAACTGATTTTTGATGACCCTCAAAATCGGAATCTACTTGCCATTTATCAGCAGGTTGAAATCACGGTTGAACTGACCGGCAACGCGAATCCAAATCCTTCACCAGACATTGCCTATGCCTACGCATTGCCAGAAAGCGGAATCTCGTACCTGCGCGCATTGATGGTTTCCTTCCCCGGAACCCCAGAACAGGCTGGATTAATTCAGGGGCTAACCAAAGATGCAAAACTGATCGATGAAGCTGGCAGGGAGATGCTCAGCAACTATGAAAATGGAAACGAAGCTGGCACGCGGGAAAAGGCAGAATCCATTATGAACCTACTGGTGGGCACCCAGAGTCCGGATCACAAAGATTGGAATGGCGATGGACAAATCACGGACCCGGGGGATGGCTATGGTTTTTTGCTCAATGGTAACAGCTTGGGCTATGTCCAGGCTGTTTATTCGTATGCCGATTACGCGGTCAATGCCCCAGGCGCCTCACAGAACATGATTATCAATGGAAAAAATGTGCAGGGCTGCTCCCAGAATTTGGCACGCTGGATGCCGGAACTACGTCAGAATGTTTCAACAATCCTGCAGGCCGCAGCACTTTCAGAACTGGATCAAGGGATTCAACGATCAGCTGAACTAGCCAATCAGATACTGAATGGCATCGATAAAAATCAAAACGGAGAGATCGAACCCATCTCTGATGAATGCGGTGTGCTTGTTGCTTATGAATCTACATACCACATGGCGGATATGCCTCTCTTGCCTGTGACCGGGAACGCGCTGCCTCTGGGTACGCCCATCGCCATTACTGAGACAGTTACGACTTCACAGACTACTACATCTTCATCACCGCTGATTGTAACTCCCACAAAACGACAGCCCCAAAATACTGTGGTAGCAGCAACTGTAGCTCCCCCTAATCAACCTCCCGCGCCTACCAATAGCCAACCCAAGGCCACCAAAAAGCCCAAGCCGACCGATAACCCAAATCCTCAGCCTAAGCCGACCAAGAAAAAGCCCTAGGGTTGGAAAATCCTTGCTTCGCTGTGGAGCATGCCTGCCTTCCGCCTTTTAGAAAGGTCGTATTGATTTAGTGTAGAAAGTCACAGAGTAGGGTAGACTGAAACAACTTTGCAATCACCTGAAAGAATTGCTAGGTTTACAATGGTGTTGGCGGATGTCAGATTCTGGGCTTTGAGTATAATTTGGTAATGGCCAACTGGGTTGGGAAACGACTAGGTAAGGTTCAAATCGAATCTCTGGTAGCACGAGGGGGCGTTGCAGAGATCTATGTTGGCACGCATACTACTCTCGAACACAAAGTGGCAGTCAAGATTCTCCGAAATCTGAGCGAGGATAATTCTGACGCGCTCGTCCGCTTCCAGCGCGAGGCGCGGGTCATCGCCAAATTGCGCCACCCCAACATCGTCCAGGTGCATGATTTTGATACCGTGGATGGTGATCCCTACCTGGTAATGGAATACATTGAGGGGCCATCGCTCTCAAAATATCTGAACACCTTGCATCAAAAAAACGGGCGCCTGGAACTCCCTCAAATGATCCGTTTGATGAACGCCACCGCGAGCGCCCTCCAATACGCGCACAAGAACGGCGTTGTCCATCGGGATATAAAACCGGGCAACATCCTGCTTACATCCCCCTCAGGGCCAATCCTGGCTGACAAAACACTCCCACCGGATTTTGAACCAGTCATTACAGACTTCGGCCTGGTGCGCTTCCTGGATGCTAATCGTCAGACGACCACCGGACAGATTGCCGGCACCCCGGCCTACATGAGCCCTGAGCAGGCACACGGTGAAGCAACGGATGGGCGAACCGATGTTTACTCTCTGGGCATTGTGCTTTACGAGCTCCTCGCCGGACATATTCCCTTTGACGGCGAAACCACGATGAGTATTTTGCTCAAACAAGTGACCGAACCCCCGCCAGCGATTCCCGGCCTTTCTTTCGCCATCCAAAATGTGCTCAACCGTGCTCTCGCCAAAGATGTCAATGAGCGCTACCAGACGCCTCTGGAATTTGCGAATGCATTCAGTGCAGCTGTTATTGGAAATGCTGATCCTGAGACGATTCAGACCACCACGCAGGTGGGCAGGGCTGCCTTGCCTCCCCCTCCTCCGAAAGTGGAACCGCCGAAGCCAGGACCACGCTGGATCCGTATTACAGTTTTAGGAACGATGATCCTGGCTATTGCACTCAGTGGATTCTTTTTCGTGAATGGTTTCCCAGCTTCACCTTCCCAGACAGCCACGTCGACTCTTGCTTCTGCAACGGACGCGGCTACTTCTGCCGCTTCCACAAGCGCTCCATCCGCAGCGATTCCCGCCGGTCCGATTGCAATCCTGCGTTTTCAAAATGGGAGCGGGATCGCAGACCAGGCAACGCTCATCGCTCGGGCCATGCCTGCTCCCCCTTCAGGTAGCCAATATGGAATCTGGCTGATCGGCGCAGATGACCGCATCAGCCTGGGAAACTTTTTACCGGATAATACTGGCAAAGGTGAAATGACATTTACAGAACCGGTTGGCTTGAATCTTCTGACCCTTTACGACAAAGTTGAAATTACAATTGAGCCCAAGCCCGACGAGAAACCCGAACCATCCGGCCTGATTGCCTATTCCTTCACATTCCCCGAAGAAGGTTTGACGCATGTCCGGTATCTGCTGTCCTCCTTCCCCACTACACCCGATGAAAATGCACTGATCCAGGGCCTCTACGAAGACATCCTGAACATCGATAAATTGACCAAGGAGATGCAGACAGCCTCTGAAAAAGGTGACAAAGCTGGTGTACTCCAAAAAGGAGAAGAGGCTCTCCTCTTGCTGGCTGGTGCTCAAAGCGGAGACCATAAAGATTGGAACGGGGATGGGAAAACGATAGATACAGGTGACCCCTACGGGCTTTTGCTGAACGGCAACAGTTTCGGTTATATCCAGGCGGTCTATGCAGAAGCAGACTTTACAGTGAACACCTCTGGCGCAACACAGTATATGATCGAAAATGGAGAAGTCGTCAAAACCTGCGCTCAAAATCTGTCTCTATGGACCCCGGAATTGCGAAGCCTTTTGCTGACGATTCTGACATCCACGTCTGACTCTGAAATATCAGGTGCCTTGAACGATTTAGTGGCTTTGGCGGATCAAATGCTCAATGGAATGGATCTTGATACCAACGGAAAGGTTGACGCGATCTCCGGGGAATGCGGCGCAAAATCCGCTTATGAATATGCTTACTATATGGCGGATATGCCTATCCTGCCCGTGAGTATTTCCTATCAACTGACCGCCGTGGCAAACGCCACTTCCTCGCCAATCATTCTCGCACCCACACGGACCAGCGTGAGCTCACAAAACACACCT
>DATFQC010000502.1:0-15561 GCA_035264425.1 Anaerolineales bacterium | reverse complement strand
GTCGTCCAGACGGCTGGATATCTGCTCAACCGTTAATACTTTCACACGGGCGGCGGCAAGCTCGATGGCCAGGGGAATGCCGTCGAGACGGTGACAGATCTGGGCGATGAAAGGCGCGTTGTCCTTATTCACAACGAAATGAGGAGAAATGAGAGAGGCGCGGTCAATGAAGAGCCGCACCGCTTCATACTGCGAGAGTTGTTCAGCAAGGGGAAGATTTCGCAGGTCGGGAAGGGATAGCGAAGGGACCGGGTACGCTACTTCCCCCTTGACGCCCAATGCCTCGCGGCTCGAGGCCAAGATCTTGAGATTGGGCGCGGCATTCAACAGGAGATCTGCCAGCCTCGCGCTGGCTTCGATGAGATGCTCGCAGTTATCGAGAATGATCAATGATTTCTTTTCGTGCAGGTATTCTTTCAACAGCTCGATGTGGGATCGTCCAGCTTGTTCATTGACTCCAATCGTGGACAGGATCGTGCGCGAGATCAACTCGGGATCCGTTAGTGGCGCAAGCTCCACAAACCAGACTCCCTGAGGGAACTGATCCAGCAAATCGGCTGTGACTTGCAGGGATAGGCGTGTTTTTCCCGTTCCACCCGACCCCGTCAAGGTGACCAGTCGATGCTTGAGTAACTCCTGCTTGACCTCAGCGATTTCCTTTTCCCGCCCGATAAATGTTGTGAGTTGCACGGGCAAATTGTTAGGGAATGCGTCCAGGGTGTTGGGTGGAGGAAATTTCGATGGAAGACCCAGGGCATGTAGCTGATACAGGTGCTCTGGACGCAGCAAATCCTTCAAACGCCTCTCGCCGAGATCGACAAGTTGTGTGTTTTCTGGAAGCAAATCTCGTACCAGTTCGCGCGTAGCTCCCGAAAGCAGCACCTGTCCCCCATGCCCGGCAGACATCACCTGTTGAGCCAGCGCAAGTATTGCATACCCTGTATATGTATTTTGCTCACTTAACTTAACTGTGCCTGTATGTATTCCCATCCGCACCCGGATGGGCGCTGGGTACCAGGCTTCATTATGAAGGCGTTGCTGTGCATCGAGCGCGGCCTGGACCGCGTCTATTGAGGAAGAAAATGCTGCACAAAATGAATCTCCAGAAATCTCATAGACAACCCCCTCATGAGCCTGAATAGCTTCGGTTAGGATCTCATTGTGCCGCGCCATCAAGCGCGGCATGGAATCGGGATGTTCCTGCGCGAGTTTGGTGCTGCCTTCAATATCGGTGAACAGAAAGGTGACTGTCCCGCTGGGAAGATAATCCATGGGGGTAGTATACAGGGAACAGAGTATGGATTCAAGCAAGACCTTCGGCATTCTGCTTGCCTTTTCGTCATAAAGTCAATACAATGAAAATGCACAATTCTATGGAGGCATTATGAAACAAGACCGTTTTCTCACGGGCATTTTGGTTGGGATAGCCGTTTTGGTCGTGATTGCGTTGGCTGTATTTTTCATTCGCAAAGATAAACAATCTTATATTTCAGAGGATGCCCCTGAAGGCGTGGTTCACAATTACGTACTGGCTGTGCTGAACAAAGATTACCAAAAGGCTTACAGCTATCTGGCTGATCTGGAAAACAAGCCCACCTACGAGCAATTCAGGGACTCTTTTCTCAAAGGGATGATCAATCCAAACAATTCTGCCATCGATGTTGGCAAATCAGAAATCGACGGTGATACTGCCTCCGTTGAAGTTGCCATGATCTATAGTCAGAGCGACCCGTTCTCGACTGGATATCGCGATGTGCAACGAGCGATCCTTGTCAAACAAAGTGGTGGTTGGAAATTATCTTCCATGCCTTATTATTATTTTTGGGATGGCAACTGGTATGCACAGATCGCAGTAACTCCAGCGAGCCAGTAAAAAGGAAGAAGCATCGTGAAATCCATTCGTCGCCTTTACTTTTACCTTGTGGCCCTCATCAGCATTGAGATTGTGCTGTGGGGTCTGGTAAGCCTGCTCCGTTCGATTGTGGATCAGACCATCTCCGGCGGAGCGGACGCGCTCGCGCAGGCCCTGGCTTTGATCCTGGTTGGTGTACCGATTTTTCTCATCCACTGGCTGTGGGCGCAACGCGCAGCCGCGCGGGATGAAGAGGAAAAGACCGCTACGATACGGGCCGCCTTCTTCTACGCGATGTTGCTTGGCACCCTGATCCCTGTCGCGCAAAATCTGCTGTCCTTTATTGACCGCTCACTGGTTCAAGTCACTGGCCTGGGCGTAGGGCGAGCGTTCCCGACATTTGGCCAACAAACGCTGGCCGACAATCTCATCGCCATACTCATGAATGGTATTGTTGCAGCTTATTTTTGGAACCTTTTGCGTGAGGAATGGGGGACACTTCCCGAAAAAGAGAATTTCGCTGAAGTCCGCCGCCTTTATCGCTACCTTTGGATGCTGTACGGTTTATTGCTAACGGTCTTTGGGACTCAACAAATTTTACAGTTTCTTCTTCATATTCCCGGTGATGTGTTGGGAGATTTGGGACGTGACGTCGCTGTTAATGGGGTGGCTTTGCTGATCATCGGAACCCCGGTCTGGGCATATTCGTGGCGTGTCATTCAGAATTCATTGGCTGATCCCGCGGAAATGGGTTCCACTCTCCGCCTCGGGATTCTCTATCTGCTTGCGCTTGGCGGAGTTATCACGGTAATTACCACGGCGTTTATGGTGATCAAAACCATTCTCGGCGCCCTGCTTGGACAGGATATATCCTTTAATGAGCTCCTGCGGAATGTTGGCGGGCCAATTTCAATCGGTGTGCCGCTTGGCTTGGTCTGGGCTTATTACGGATATTGGCTCAATCGTCACATTGAAGCGGTGGGGGACCGAGTCCGTCAGGCTGCCATGAAGCGCCTCTATAACTATGTCCTTTCGCTGATAGGATTAGTCGTCTCGTTTGTGGGAGTCGCTTCGTTATTCAGATTCATCATTGATACGCTCATAGGCTCGGGCATCCTGATGAACGATACAATGCGTGGTACTCTTGCTGCTTCTGTTGCTTCGATACTAGTTGGATTGCCTCTCTGGTTGATGATATGGCGGCCCATGCAAGCGGAAGCATTAACTTCGGACGAGATGGGTGACCACGCGCGTCGGTCTGTACTTCGTAAAACGTATCTTTATCTTGTCTTGTTTGTTTCGGTCATTGGCGGGATGGCAACTGCGGTGGGGTTGGTTTACCAACTCATTCGGGTTGTTTTGTCGGGCGATACTGGAAGCGATTTCCTAAATACCGTATTGAATTTGACCCAACTACTCTTTCTGTTCAGCGTCGTGCTGGTCTATCATTTGAATGTTTTGCGAAAAGATGGCGCGTATACAGCAGATACGCTGGCAGAGAAACAAAGTGGATATTCAGTACTCATTGTTGATTCAGGAAACGAGTTTGTCGAATCGGTCAAAGCTGCCCTGATGAAACTTGGATCAAAGGTTCAGATAACGGTCACAAATCCAGATGCAAGGCCGGAGGGAAATTTCGATACAATCCTCTTGAATGGAAGTTTGGCGGTCGACGCGCCAGAATGGATTCGTTCCTTTAACGGGAACAGGATCGTGGTCAAGAATGAAGCGAAAGATATCATGTGGACAGAGGATCCGGGACAGGCAGCACAATCCATTCAGCAATTGGCAGAAGGTCAGGAAATCCAAAAGCAAAAAACAGGACGTTCCCCCTGGATGATCGCCATATATGTTTTTGCAGCGTTATTCATGTTGCAATTGTTATTTCTATTGCTAGCACTGGGTATATCACTAGTTGCACGATAGTTTAAGGTGACAGTTACATGCATTGATGTAAAATTGCATAGTGCCGCACGCATGTCAAACATGCGTAGCTAAATTTGAAATTTGTATAGTAGACTGCAATTCGTCGTAAGTCTATTTTTGGATGAGACAAGCGGTAGAAATCCCTAGGTTATTGAGGAGCGCAACATGAAAGTAACTGTCCTTCAAGAAAATCTCGCTCGTGGTCTTGGCGTTGTTTCAAAAGCAGTTTCACCGCGCAGTACATTACCTGTCCTCGCGAATGTGTTGATCGCTTCTGATGAGGGTCGCCTGCGGCTCTCGGCGACAAACCTTGAAATGGGCATCACGTGCTGGATTTCCGCACGTATCGATGAAGAAGGTTCAACGACCGTGCCGGCTCGCACATTTTCTGATTTAGTAGGTATGTTGCCAAGCGATCAGGTTTTGTTGAAGCTTGATCCGCAGACTCAAACATTGAATGTACGCGGTGGAAGTTCAACCAATGATATTAAGTGTATTGATGCTCAGGAATTCCCACCGATGCCAGTCCCTGATTTTGATGGCGCGGTGCAGATCAACGTCGGTGATTTTCGTGAGATGATCCATCAGGTGGCTTTTGCAGCTTCCTCTGATGAGGCCCGCCCAGTTTTGATGGGCGTACTGGTGCAAGTGGATAAGGATAAGTTGACGATGGCGGCGGCTGATGGGTTCAGGCTCTCGGTCCGCAGAGCGGTTCTTTCCACCCCTTCTTCGGCTCCCGTTTCTGCAATTGTTCCAGCCCAAGCTTTAAAAGAGCTGGCTCGGGTTGCGACCGACAGCGAAGAACCTATTTATATGGTTTTGCCAAAGGGGCGTGGACAGGTTGTATTTCGTGTCAAGGATGTGGAGGTCGTTTCACAGTTAATCGATGGGACATTCCCGGATTATCAACAGATAATCCCGCGCTCGTATAAGTCACGCACTCTGGTTTCAACCTCCTCTCTGCTGAAGGCTTGTAAACAGGCTGAAATCTTTGCTCGTGAGGGTTCGAACGTCGCGCGCTTCAATATTAAATCTGCCCAAGGGGAAATGCAGCCCAGCGAAGTGGAGATTTCCGCCACGTCAGAAGAAACTGGCAAGAATGAAACGATCGTCGAAGCGACCGTGGATGGTGGCGGATTGCTGATCGCGTTCAATGTGAAGTTTTTACGCGAAGCATTGGAAGTGATCCGCACGCCGAACGTGGCCTTGGAAACGTCCGCACCGAATGCACCTGGTGTGGTCAAGCCGGTGGGCGATGACCAGTTTCTGCATGTGATTATGCCAATGCATCTCGGATAGCTGTATAGACAACTAGTCTTGTGTTCTGCTCAATAAAGAAGCGCCTGTCCGCCTACCGGCGAGACAAGGCGCTTTTGGTTTCTCGCGCTGGTCGAGTAGCCCATGTTTGTTGGGCGTATCGCGACCAAGAGAAGTCGAAGCAATGTAAGAGGCTTTACGCCATGGGTAGCAATACTTTAAAGGTTGAACCCATGTTGGTTCCCTCAGATTCGGCCCAGATCTTTCCGTCCTGAGCAGCAATCAATCCTTTTGCGATGGTGAGTCCAATTCCCAGACCTCCATAGTGGCGGGTGTTCGGCGGCTCAATCTGATAGAACTCCTCAAATATCTTTTGCAATTTAGCCACGGGGATTCCGATGCCATGATCCTGCACCCAGGACAATACTAGATTGCCATCCTTTGCTACGCCAATCGTAATGTCACTGCCTTCCGGAGAGAAGCGAATGGCATTGCCAAGGATATTGGTGAAGGCCAGCGTCGTTTTATCAATATCTACCTCGACAACGAGAGGCTGTCCTGAGAAATCATAGACTAAATTCTGCTTACGTGTGGCGGCGATATCCTTAATCCCTTCGCAGGCATAGGTGAGAATATCCTCCATGACAATTTTTTGGCGCTTAAGGATCATTTCGTCTGATTTGAGCATCGCCAGGTTGTTCATTTCATCCAAGATGGAACGCATTTGTCGGGCCGCGGTCAATACCTGGTTGGCATGATCAGAAAGTTCGCCTTGTGCATCTTCCTTCAAAAATGTTGAATATCCAATGATAATACCGAGCGGAGTGCGAAGCTCATGAGAAGCCAGGGATAAAAAATTACTTTTGAGCTCGTTGGATTCTTTTACCTTTTCCAGGGCTTGCTGAGTGGTATGCAACAACCGCGCATTATTGATTGCAATGGCCGCGTGCGCAGCGGTAACAGAAAGGAGCCTTGCATCGCGTTCATCAAATTCACCCTTGTGTTTATTAATAGCCTCCAGCACACCGACTGTCCTGTCCTTGATCGGCATGGGTACGCCAAGTAAAGTCTTCACGCTAAAATTGACTTGATCTGAGACAAGGGAATAATGGCGCGGGTCCTGTTCCACATTATTAAGGATAATGTGCTGGTTGGTGCGAAAAATTGTTCCTGCCAGGCTGGTCTCAATCGGTACTGGAATTTGCGCCAACTGGGCCGGATCAGAGCCTGTCGCGGCAGCAAAGTAAAGGCGCGGATTCGTCTCATCGTACAGCAAAATAGACGCGGCTTCACACTCTAACAACTCGGTTGCTGTGGTGGTGATCAGTTGGAGCAGTGCATCCAAGTCGAGAGTCGAATTAAGAGTAACGCTTAGTTCCACCAGCCGATGGAGCTGCTGATGCCGCTGTTCCAGTTCCTGAAATGAATCGTTAGCCATAAGAGTAGTGTAATGTTTTTTATCCATCAATTCAAGTCCTGTTTTCGAATCTGATAAACAATAAACCTGCTATTCTTCAAGACTTCCTTCAAAGGCAGGTGGCAGGCATCTATTTCCTCCGGTGGGATCTGCTGATTCTTGCCGACCTTGCGGCTCAAAACAAGATAATCACCTTTCAGCATGCGGTCGCATTCAGTGCTCATAATAGTTTGATGATCAGTCATTAATACCATGACACGCGGCTTGAAGAAGATAATCACACTATTGGCCGGTGTAGCCTCCCTGATGTATCTGTAAACTTCCTTGCTATATTGATCAAAGGGTCCGTTAATGGCTCGATCGTGCTGCAGATTAATATAGGCATTTATGCTTGAATTAAAGAGAAAAATCAAGGCAATCAATGACCAGAAGCTGTAAAGCGTTCGATATCCAATTTGAGTATATCTTTCAGGAAGGGCTTGGATGACGAATTTCATCCCCTGGAAAGTAAAATAGATGAAGATCGGTAACAACGGGAAGATATATCGTGGTCCCTGCCAGTAGGGATAGGCAATGTGAACAATCATCCAGACGCCAAAAAAAAGAAGAAAAAAAAGCTCTTCTTTCCGATGAGTCCACGCCCCGATTAGAAAGAAAATCACGAGTAAATAGTATAAATATCTCCAACCTGCGCCCTCTCCGAAAAACAGACTATAGACATTGAAATAAGCGGCTACAGAATTCCGGACTGATTCCACGCTAAGCCCAGCATACTGGGAAACATAAGAATCCCCACCACCTGGGAATAGGATTGAGTTGGCAATCCATAACAAACCGAACGAAACACAAACGATAAATGAAGCCAGAATAACCTGCTTGACAGCTCCCCAATCTTTGCGGTGATTTATTAATCTGAAAAACTCTACGGTCAAAAAACATGCTAGTAATAGGATACCTGTGGCGCGTAGGAAAGTCACCAGGAATATGGAAACACCAATCCATATATTTTGCTGGACATTCTGCCTGCCTTCTTTTGTGATTAACCATAAGGAAAGTGTGGAGAAAAATAAATAGGGTATATCGGATAATATCTGGTCAAGGAATTGGAGGAGCAGGGGATTGAACGCGAACAAGCTGACGAGTAATAAACTTTCTGCCTTTGTCAAGCGGACTCGTAATAACAAATACAAACAAACTAAAAACCCCCCATAAAAAAATAACGCAGGGATTTTCAGGGCAAGCGGATTGATTCCTTTAATGGCATAGGCGGGCGTCAAAATTAACGGATAACCCCAGGGATAGGCAAGGGGCCCCACATAGGTGGTCGATTCGTTGTTTGTGAACGCGCTGGTTTGTATGAAATCGTCCGTAGTTCCTTTCACAATACTTTGGGCCTGTAAGATATACCATGCGAAATCATCACCCCATTCATGACCGCGTCTTAACGTGCATACACCGATAACAAATGAGAGGATAATCATGCCGAAAAGAATTTTGTTTCGCATTGCATGATTTTACCTTCGATGAAACAGAACATTAGTTCTATTTTTCACAAATAAAATATCCGCTGTCTACCAGCGGATATAGGTGTGTTTCACGTGAAACTTTCAGCTTAGGTGTACTCTCAATCGATTATGGCATAGACCTCAAGCGACGCGTGCGATCGGTTAATGGTCGTTTGGCAACGATAGTGATCTTGCCACTCCCATACGGCGTGTACACGTTGATTGCCTCCCAACCGTCCATACCCCATTGATCCAGCGTTGCTTCGATTTGTTCATCTTTTGTTCCAAACATACTGCCAATCGTTTGAACTCGATATTCCCATTGTTTTATTTCTTCTGCCATTTTGACTCCTATAATGCCAATAGTACATGCAAGACAAGATCGGCTGAGAAATGTGAGATCATCGCAGCTTCAAGTCCACGCTTCCAATATAACCAACCACATGCAATACCAATCAGTCCATTCAAGACGATCGCCCGGAGTATCACAAGTGTAGTTAATGGAACAAGTAAAGCTGTGGCTGGGAGATGTCCAATCCCAAATAACACGGCCGCCAGAATATTAGCAATCCAAAAGACTGCATTGGTGGGCCTGCCATCGGATGTCTTGCTAATGAAGCGACCCAGCCAAACGAACAAGGACATGACAAACAACCGCAATAAAATTTCTTCAGCAATACCCCCATAGAAAGATGCCAGGAAGCCTTTCCACGCCGCAGGTTGGGATGTTCGTAAATTCAATGCAGAGGCTGTACTACTGAGTTGTCTTGCCAGCACGGGCTGAAAGTAAAAGAACTCCAGGCCAAGCACAACTAATGTTGAGACAACGCCCAGAATAACGCTCAGCGGCAAAATTGCGCGGACGCGCTGAGCTACCGGTTCGCCGCGAGTAACAGAATCCAGAATCGGCGCTCCAAGACCGACGCGTCCTGCAAAGAACAATCCAGCAAAAATCGCGATGGCGAACAGGATCGCGTTTTGTGCGATTTGTAAGGCGAGCAAAAGTGGTAGTGGAATAGGCAGCTTCGTCAGATCTATTGCCGAGGATTGAGCTTCCATTGCATACGGCAGCAGCAGGATAGTCGCCAAGATGGCAGCAACGAATAGTATCCAAAAGACTTTCCAATTGATGAGTGTTTTCATGGGTAGTCGTTTCACGTGAAACATGGTGGCAATGAATTACTTGCTGTCACCATAATCCGTTATGCTTTGACGTCTCTTTGATAAAGCACATATGAATAGACGAGTGTGATCAATGTCGAGCCAATCAGCGGAACGAACAGAAACCAAAAAGCCAGCATCCCGCCAAAGAATGAGCCAATAAACGCCAGCACGCCAGCGACCATAAACAGCACCGATCCGAGGCGATGCGTCTCGTCCCAGACATAATCACTGGAAAGTGTCCAAGGAGTGCGGATTCCGATGAAGAAGTTGCGTTTTGCTTTGCGCAGCATGTAACCGATGAAGAAAAACAAGATTCCCATGGCGGGCAGCATGGCTTTGCTCATGCCGAGGTCTGTGTAGCCCAGATTCCAACGTAGAGACAGGATGTAGACATAGACCATGAAGGCAACGATCAAGGCAATGAACAGGTTGAACACATCTCGGAATTGAGCGATGTTGGCCTTAAGCGGATCAATGCTGGGGACAATGAGAAACAATAAGAACATTCCCAATGTGATCAGCGGCATCAAAAAGACGCCCCAAAACTTGGAAATATACCCATTGACCTCGTCGTTGGGTCCCCAGTGAGAAGCCATAAGGTCTGGCAGACGATTCCAAAGCAGAAGTCCTGTTAGGGTTGCTCCGACGAGCATGAGCAAAACGATGATGGTGGTACTACGAGTAGACATTCTTTTTCCTTTTACTAAAGTGCTGATGTTGACCAGGCGAACTAATACTGCCTCGTCAAGTGATAAATTATTTACTTTCCTTTGGCGCATTATTCTGCGCCATTGAAATAACTCCGCTTAATCCGCCAAGGTTCATAGTGTCAACGGCTGAACTTGGGACAATTACAAGCGCGCCTTTTTCTTTCAAACCTTCGAAGAGCATGTTCATCGCACGCAAGTGCAATGCAGTTGGGTTATGGATGTAAGCTTCCGAAGCTTCTGCGAAAGATGATGCGATCTGCTTTTCAGACTCGCCGAGGATGACACGCGCTTGTCGCTCGCGTTCTGCCTGAGCCTGGCGGGACATGGCATCCTCCAGATCCTGCGGAATGACAATGTCACGGATTTCTACCGAATTGACGGTCACACCCCAAGGCGTGGTACGTTCGTCAATGATGTGCTGAAGCTCCTCGTCAATAGCAGAGCGTCCAACGAGAATATCCGCCAGCATCATGCGGCCAATAATGTCACGCAATGCGGTCTGTGCAGCCCAGGCAATCGCTGACTGGTAGTCCTTTACTTCGAGTGCGGCTTTCTCAGCGTCCCAAACAACCCAGAACAACACGGCATCTACATCCACAGGGACGGTGTCTTTGGTTAGCGTTTTCTCGGCAGAGAATGGCGTTACCATCACGCGGTGATCAATCCAGGATGGGATTAAGTCGATGACTGGGATGATCCAGAACACACCCGGTCCGCGCAAGCCATGGAATTTACCCAGCCGTAACACCACGGCTTTTTCCCATTGGGAGGCAACTTTGAGCGCGAATAAAATATATAGTCCTAAAAGTGTCATGACCGTGACAAAGACGCCAATCCAGGCACCTGCAATACGACCATCCATGAGCATCACACCGAAAACAGTGATTGCCATCAAGATCCCAAAAAATAATCCGGCAATTGCTGAGATGTGCTGTTCAGCCTGTTGCGCTTTTTTCTTTTCGACGACTGACTTGATAAACTTTGATTCCATTTTGACATTCTCCTTGTTGCTATTCATTTACTTTCAAATGCTTTTGTTTCATCTCGACTTTGTTTGGCTTCCGCTTGCCAGGCCTTAAGTTCATCCTTCACTATTTCACTAATCTCATCCTTCGAGAAATCCAGGCGTACTGCTTCAGCGATATATCGTTGCGTGAGCGCTTCCAGAGTCTCCTTGCGTAACTTCTCCTTTACCTTTGGCGGCGGGATCTCTGTAATATACGTGCCGCGCCCTTGCTGGGTTGAGATAATTCGCGCTTCATCGAGAATTCGATAAGCTCTTGCAACTGTGTTGAAATTAACGCGTAATTCTTCAGCAAGCGCCCTGACAGTTTGTAACTGATCGCCTGGTTTTAGGATTCCGCTTGCAATTTGCGCCTGAACCTGATTTACGATCTGAATATAAATGGGCAAGCCTGACCGGAAATCAATTTGGAGGATTAGCTTCTTATTTGTCATAAATTGTATCTTTGTATCATTGAACTAATTGTATCAATGTCATAATTGTATCCCGTTCAACGATTTTGTCAAGTCCCCCATGGGAAGATGTCGCTACAATTGAATTATTTATAGAGTTGCACTTAAGTGCTGAATGGCTTTTCCCAACCTTTTTATGCCTTCTTCAATTTGATCGGGTGCTTGAGCGACAAAATTGAGGCGAAGCCAGTTTCTACCGCCCAGCGTGTCTGGAAAGAACTCATTTCCTGGAGAAAATATCACGCCTTCTTCCCAAGCCAGGGCAAGCAGCTTTTCTGAAGACAACTTCTGGGGGAGCTGCAGCCAAATGAACATCCCGCCCTGAGGTGGATCCAGGCGGATCTCCGCCGGCAGGTAACGCTGGATCGCTGATAACATCACATCGCGGCGCTTGCGGAAAATCTGGCAGGAACGGCGCAGGTGAGACTGATATCGTCCAACCGTGACATAGGCTTCCAAGGCGCGTTGAACCAGGGTCGAGGTCGCCAGATCGTTAACACGCTTGAAATTAACCAAGCCGTCATAAATGGGACCTTCAGCGATCAGAAAGCCCACGCGCAAGCCCGGCATCAATATCTTCGAAAATGTACTGACATAGATGACCCGACCACCCGGGTCGAGTGCTTTGAGGGCGGGTTGAGTGCGCCCCTCGTATCGTAAATCCCCTACGAAATCATCCTCCAGGATCGGAATGTTATAACGATCTGCAAGGATAATCAACTGATGACGGCGGGCGGTGCTCAGACAAGTACCCGTCGGGTTGTGGAAATTCGGAATGGTGTAAATGAGTTTTGGGTGATACTGTTGCAGCAGTTTCTCCAGTACTTCCACTTGCAGCCCCTGACCATCCATCGGAATCCCCACTACTTCAAAACTAAGCGCGCGGAACAAATCCAGAGCTCCTGAATAAGTAGGGTTTTCCACCAGAATGGCATCGCCTGGTTTGAGCAGGAGCTGGGATACCAGGGATAAAGCTTGTTGTGAGCCGGCCGTGATCAGAACATTCTCAGCCCGTGTCTGCAAGCCTTGACTGGCCAAGATGTGAGTGATGGTCTCGCGCAGCGGGGCATGTCCATTCGGCTCCCCATAATCCAGCGCAGCAATTCCGTCTCGGCGCATGACGGTCTGAAGCACCTTGCGAAAATCATCCGCGGGAAAAAGATGTGCATCGCCGATACCACTGGCAAAGCTGATTGGAGGACGCAAAGCGTGCGGGACCACCGTCTTGCCTATCTGGTCTGTAGGTTTTCTTTTTGCAGTCTTAGACTGAAGTTCTATATTTTGCTGCCAGAGCGGCCAGGGGGTATCAGGACCGTTTTTAGGAAGAGCAAGAAGCGAATGGACGGGCAACACGTACGTGCCGCTGCCCATCTTAGAATAGATCAATCCTTCAACCTCCAGTACGGCATAGGCATTTTCCACAGTGAGACGATTGACGCCCAAATCATGAGCAAGTTGGCGGCTGGCTGGCAAACGAGTGTCTGTGGCCAGGCTGCCCGAAAGAATTCCCTGCCGTAAATAGATTTCGATTTGCTGGTAAAGGGGCACTGTACTTTGTCGATCGAGCGGAATGCGCATCTTACACCTCTTTGGCGATATTGGCATGGAATATATATCACTCTTTAAGCTATTGAAATAGAGCCAATTCTTGTTTTGTTCTACCCATCCTTTGAATTGGACTATTATTGATTCGTGAGTATTGGCTCTTAACTTATGCCAATTTTGTCATAGAATCAGTCATAACAAGAAAAGCTAAATAGTGATCTGGGAAGCTCAAATTAACGACACAGATGAGTGCATACGCCGGTTCTGAAATTAGCGGCGTGGTAGAATTTCAATCCAATCACGATCAGGAGTAATTTTATGGAACAACAAACTGGTACCTTCGCCGTAAAGAAGGGTTTAGCTCAGATGCTTAAAGGTGGCGTCATCATGGATGTGGTCACAGCGGAGCATGCAAAAATCGCGGAAGATGCGGGCGCCTGCGCGGTCATGGCGCTGGAACGTGTCCCGGCTGATATTCGCGCGAACGGTGGTGTGGCTCGCATGTCTGACCCGGACCTCATTTTGAAAATCATGGACTCGGTTACCATCCCCGTTATGGCGAAATGTCGTATTGGACATTTTGTCGAAGCGCAAATCCTGGAGGCGATCGGTGTGGATTACATCGACGAATCGGAGGTCCTGACGCCTGCGGATGAGGCGAATCATATTTTGAAGCACAACTTCAAAGTCCCGTTCGTATGCGGATGCCGAAATCTAGGCGAGGCGTTGCGGCGTGTGGGCGAAGGCGCAGCAATGATCCGTACAAAAGGCGAAGCAGGCACGGGCGATGTGGTCGAAGCTGTCCGCCACGCACGCACCGTACTGGGCGATATCCGCCACTTGACCACGATGGCAGACGAAGAATTGATGCGTTACGCGAAGGAAATCGGCGCACCGTACGAGCTTGTCAAAGAGACAAAGGAACTCGGGCGCATGCCGGTCGTCAATTTTGCGGCAGGTGGCGTCGCGACCCCTGCGGATGCCGCACTCATGATGCAACTGGGTGTGGATGGTGTATTCGTTGGTTCAGGTATTTTCAAGAGCGGTGATCCGGCCCGGCGCGCGGCCGCAATTGTCAAAGCCGTGACCCATTATCAAGATGCGAACATTCTTGCGGAAGTGAGCAAGGATCTTGGTGAGCCGATGGTAGGACGCAATATTTCTCAAATGCCAGAAGCTGAAAAGATCGCGGGACGGGGTTGGTGAGGAAGTAGACAGGTAAACAGGTATACAAGTAAACCGATGTATCAGGTGGGTACTTGTGTACCTGCTTTCATGTGTACCTATATACTATGAAAATTGGTCTCCTTGCTCTCCAGGGCGATTTTGCTGAACATATTGCCATGTTAAAGCGCCTCGGTGTGGAAACCGCCGAGGTGCGTTTGCCTGAGCAACTTAAAGGCCTGGATGGTTTGATCATCCCCGGTGGAGAATCGACCACCATTGGCAAGCTTGCGGTCGCGTATGACTTGATGGAACCGTTAAAACAATTCGGTCAGCGCCACGCGATTTGGGGGACCTGCGCGGGTGCGATCTTCCTTTCAAAAGACATCAGCCGGGACCAGCCTTTGCTGGGCCTTATGGATATCAAAGTCGAGCGCAATGCTTTTGGTCGCCAAGTCGATTCTTTCGAAGCGGATCTGGATGTTCCCGAAGTCAAACAAGCCACAAATACAAAGAATGATTATCACGCGGTCTTTATCCGCGCGCCGATCATTGAATCTGTGGAAGGAGATGCAAAGATTCTCGCCTCAGTGCCGGATGGAAGAATTGTCGCTGCGCAACAGGGACATCTCCTCGCCACGTCGTTTCACCCCGAATTGACAAGCGATACGCGCTTCCACGAATATTTCCTATCGCTGGCTGATTAGATCCAAGTCATTGCTGCTATATTCTCTTTTTGAAGGCTTAAGATTGTATTGCCTTTTCGGCTCGCACACCTTGCACTTGCATGATTTGCTAGGCAAATCATGCAAGTGTGACATATAATTTCAATATGTCCATCCGCCAACTTGCGATTTTTGATCTGCCGTATGTATATAGCTTTCGCGATCAGGCGATCGCTCTGGATACCGCGCGTCGATTGACACGCGGCAATCCACTGGGCGCGGTGGGGTTATTTGCCTATGTAAATCCTGTCCGTCACATTTATTCTGCAATCGTAAACGGTGATGAAGAATCCGTTCTGGGTGGAATTATCCATTCGAGCAATGACACGTTTGCAAAGTTACTCTATATTGCACCCTCTTCTCAACTTAATCATCCCGCTTTGCCTGAACTGATTGAGAATTTATCCGCGCAAGCAGGAGTGTGGGGCGCGTTCCATGTTCTGGCAGAAGTAGATGAAACGAGTGACGCATTCGTGGCGCTGCGCAAAGCAGGATTTTCCGTCTATGCATGGCAGAGGATGTGGGACGTTTCGAACGTAACTGGAGCGGACAAATCGTTCGAATGGCTGCGAGTACGGTCAGTGCACCTGCCGTCCGTTCAGAGTCTTTACCATCAAATTGTCCCGCCTTTATTGCAACCAATCGAACCACAGCCAAAGATCGGATTGGGCTGGATGTGTAATGAAGGCATGAAATGTTATGTCAGCGCGACACAGGGCGCCTATGGAATTGCACTGGCGCCGCTTATCCACCCCGAAGCGTCCCAGGTCGGTGAAAAGCTGGCTTCCTTGATCAGCCATTTGCCCGACCGGCGCAATCG
>DATFQC010000501.1:0-5012 GCA_035264425.1 Anaerolineales bacterium | reverse complement strand
GATGTCCAGCTATTCAATGTTCCGTGGGGTTCAAAGAAATTCATCCCAAAAAAGCCGGTCACAAATGTAAGCGGCATGAAGAGGGTAGTAATAATGGTCAATGTCTTCATAACTTCGTTCATGCGGTTGTTAATGACTGATAAATAAGTATCCAGCGCGCCACCCACCAGGTCGCGCAGGCTTTCGTTCAAATCATGCAAGCGGACAAGATGATCATAAATATCACGGAAGAAGACGCGGTCTTTAGGATCGATCACCTGATAATCGTCGCGGGCAAGTTTGTTCAACACCTCGCGTTGGGGGAGCAGGATCCGCCTCATTGACACTAAAACACGTTTTAGTCCAAATAGCCTTTCGAGAGTCCGAGGGGACGGACGATCAAAGATCTGGTCCTCAATCTGGTCTATGGCACCGTCTATTTTTTCGACTGCAGGCATATAGCCTGCTACGAGATTATCGGCAATCCTGTAAAGCAGATGGTCAGCACCCGCCTGCAAGTTGCGTTCGTCGCGGTGACATCCTTCCCAGGTCTCATCTACAGCAGATACTCGATGATCGTGGTGAGTCACCACATAATTTTTCCCCAGAAAGATATCCAATTCATCTACTTCGGTATTCCATGCCTCTCCATTATCTTCAGCGTTCATATAATTGAGCACGATGTAAAGATAATCGCCCCAGTCATCCAGCTTGGGGATGTGAGTTTCCTGCAATGCGTCGTTAATCGCAAGTTGATGAAAATGGAAATCTTGCAGGATGGGGCGGCAGGTTTCGGGTGGCTCACCGATGAAATCCACCCACAAGAGTCCCTGCTGGTTTTGGACTAGCTCAGGAAACTCTTTTAGTGGAATATTTTTTCGTATGGGCTGCCCTGGAATATAGTAAAGTGACCGGATCATAACAACCTTGTATAGGGAATTTTTATCTATAATTACTTTTCTTTAATTTTCAATAGATATTCTTGAAATATATTGAATCGTAATGAATAAAATTGATAAACATCTTGACAAAATCAAAGTTTTGCCTATAATAATTTTAGAAATGGAACCAATCTAGAAGTTTAGGCCAGTTAAGTTATTTTCTTCTCATTATAAGCCTTCTCATACTTGAGTAATTGATTTCCAGGAGATTTTTTATGTACGCTGCACCGACTCGTTGTCCAGTTTGCCGTTCAGAGTTGAATGTCACCCGTTTACATTGCCCATCCTGCGATACATCCATCGAAGGACAATTTACCGGTGGTCCGTTCGCTCATTTGACCGCAGAACACCTGGATTTTATCGTGACCTTTGTCCGCTGCGAGGGAAAGATCAATCGCATGGAACAGGAACTCAATCTTTCCTATCCGACAATTCGAAACCGTTTACACGAAGTAATTCGTGCCCTCGGCTTTGAACCTGGCAAAGATGAGGTCATTGAGATCAGTCCTGAAACACGCAGCACGGTTCTGGAAGATTTGGAGTTGGGAAAGATCTCAGCCGATGAGGCCATGCGTTTGCTGCGCGGAGAAGAGGAGTAAAAAATGTCCAAAAGTATTTCTGCTGGAAAAACTCCAAAGATCAAAATAGATTCCATTGATGGTGATCTCAGTGTGGTGGGTTGGGATGGCGAAGACGTTCTTATTAAAGCGGATGAAGATGAACTGTCGCTGAAACAGAACGGCGATGAGATTACCTTTTCATGTACTGATGATGTTTCGCTTCGGATTCCTAAAAATTCTTCACTCCTGATTCAAAGGGTTGGAGGCGATGCTGCATTGCGTGGCGTGATGGGAAATATTGAGATCAAGACAATTGATAATGATCTTTCGATGCGGGATGTGGGTTCTGTGGCGATTGAGAATATTGCATCTGACTTCAGCTTACGCGGTGCAAAAGGAAATCTCTATATAAAGAATGCAGGCGGAGATGTTTCCATTCGAGATGTAGAAGGAAACGTAATCCTTGACTCGGTAGAAGATGATTTAGCCTTACGCGGTGCCCGTCGCAATATCAATGTCAATGTGGGTGAGGATGTCGTTGTTTATCTTGAGCCCAAAGCGGATGGCGTATATGCCATTACCGCCGGTGATGATATTCTGATGGTCTTGAAACCCAATGCAAATGTGACCTTGACCATGAATGGCGATGAGATCGATGTGGACTGGCCCGGTATTGAAAAACAGGCAGATACCACAGATCGAATCCTTGTTTTGGGGGATGGTTCCGCAAAAGTTATGCTAAGCGCAGGTGGCGATATCCGGGTGACCAATGACGCGAATGCAGGGAACTCGGCTGAGGAATTTGGAAACTTTGCAGGAATGAATTTTGATTGGTCGGGTTTTGGCGAACGTATCTCACACCAGGTGGAGCAGGCGACGGCCCGGGCAGCCAAACGTGCCGAAGAAGCGGCTCGCCGTGTGGAACGCCATGCAGAACGCCAGGCACGCCACTGGCGAGGCAATATGAAAAGTGGTCCCTGGACTTGGGAATCTGGACCAAAAGGTGCTCCCACTCCGCCCACGCATCCTTCGGAGCCCGTGGCTGAGGAAGAGCGGATGGCGATTTTGAAGATGCTGTCAGAAAAGAAAATTACTGCCGAGCAGGCGGAACAGTTGCTCAATGCTTTGGAAGGAGGCAAGTAATGTCCTCTGAAGAGCGCAGGAAGATTTTGCAAATGGTGCAGGATGGCAGGATTTCTGCGGAACAAGCCGCGAATTTAATGCGCGCGTTGGATGCCGACTCAGATCCTGCAGAGGCTGAGGTCGAAGTCGTTGAGGCGGGCGCAAGCTCCGGCTATGAAAGAAACGATGCGCCTGAATTCGAACAGGTGAAGTCGCGAGCGCGGCGCTTTGCCATGATCCCATTATGGATCGGTGTCTTTATTGCAGTGCTGAGTGCCTGGGGAATTTATTCCGTCCAAAAGAGTGTGGGGGTAAACTTTTGGTTTTTTTGTTTAATGGTTCCGTTATTATTGGGTGTGTTATTGATTGCTCTCGGGGCGGGTGGAGAAGGTTCAAAATGGTTATATGTGAATGTAGATCGCAGGCACGCGCAGGACTGGCCCAGGAATATCACGCTTGGTTTTCCGCTCCCATTGGGATTAACGGCCTGGTTCCTGCGAAATTTTGGACAGTATATCCACGGGATGGAAAAAACAAATGTGGATGAGATTATCCAGATCTTGGACGCCACAGGGAAATCTGGTGCACCTCTCATCATCAATGCAAATGACAATGAAGATGGCGAACATGTGCAAGTCTACATCGGGTAAGGAGGTGTGAGATGGCTAGCTCTGAAGAAAGAATGAAGATTTTGAAAATGATCGAGGAAGGGAAACTTAGCGCGGAAGAAGGGACAAAATTGCTCACAGCGTTAAGCGATAAACGTCTTCCGACTCCCCCTCGCCCACCAGGAATGTCTGGCGGACCGCGCTGGTTGCGCATTCGTGTGACGGATATCCGTTCGGGTCGCTCAAAAGCCTCAGTGCAAATCCCGCTCGCTTTGGTAGATGCCGGGATGAAGATAGGTGCTCATTTCGCTCCGGAAGTTCAGGGCGTGGATATGTCGAATGTGATGGAAGCAGTGCGCTCAGGAGTGGTGGGTAAAATTATTGATGTGACCGATGATGAGGATGGGGAGCACGTAGAGATTTATGTGGAGTAAGTGCCAAGCAGCCTTCCTTACATAAATTGACCGCGTGTGCAAGTCAAACAATCTCGCCTTGCGCGGGATTGTTTGACTCTTGAGGATGTGGTATCTTACCTAAACTTTAGAGGAAGAGCATGCAAAACACGAATCGTCCAACAGGAATGTTTGGCTTCACGATTGTCTGGCTGGGGCAGATCGTCTCTGTGCTTGCCACAAATATGAGTGCCTTCGCGCTCACGATCTGGGTCTTTCAAAAAACTGGTAGTGCCACTTCTCTGGGACTGGTGCAGGTATTTTTTATTACACCACTGTTGATCATTACTCCGTTTGCAGGCGTGATGGTAGATCGGCACAACCGTAAGCTGATGATGATGGTCAGCGATTCAGTGGCGGGGATGGCAACGATTGCGATTCTTCTTTTACAGGCCTTCGGTGTTCTGCAAGTCTGGCATCTGTATGTAGCCGCGATCTTCCAGGGCCTGGGGAACGCGTTCCAATGGCCAGCCTATTCCGCGGCGATCAGCACAATGATCCCCAAAGAAAAATTGGGTCGTGCGAATGGCATGATGTCATTGATTGATATGGGACCCGGCATCCTGGCTCCCATGCTGGCGGGCGCGCTGTTACCGGTCATTGGTTTAACGGGTATCCTCTCAATGGATGTGGTTACGTTTGTGTTGGCAATAGTGGTTTTATTATTTATTCATATCCCTCAACCGCGGCGCACAGAAGAAGGCGCGCAGGCTCAGGGTAATATTTTCAAAGAAGCTGTGTTTGGTTTTCGCTATATTTTTGCTCGTCCCAGCTTATTGGGACTGCAACTGGTCTTTTTCTTTGGTAACTTATGCGCGGGTGTTGCCTATACCGTTCTTGCTCCTATGATATTACTCCGGACAGGGAATGATAGTGCCAGCCTGGGAGTGGTCCAATCTGCGGGCGCGATTGGTGGTGTGCTGGGTGGGATTGCCATGAGTGCCTGGGGCGGTTTCAAGCGAAGAGTTCATGGTGTGCTGGCAGGTTGGATGGTTTCCAGTGTCTTTTTTGCACTCATGGGGCTAACGAAATGGATTCCCTTGTGGATCGCGCTGAATGCCTTATCTTCCGTTGTGATTCCTTTAATCAACGGCTCTAATCAGGCCATCTGGCAGTCTAAGGTCGCGCCGGATGTGCAGGGACGCGTCTTTTCGGCGCGCACACTGATTGCCTGGATGACGAATCCCATTTCGCCATTGATTGGCGGTACATTGGCAGATTATGTCCTCGAACCGGCGATGCGCACCCACAGCGGCCTCTCCTCTTTATTTGGATGGCTCGTTCCTGCCGGACCCGGAGCGGGGATGGGACTCCTTATCTTTTTCAGCTGCCTCGGCGGGATTCTGGCCG
>DATFQC010000500.1:0-4857 GCA_035264425.1 Anaerolineales bacterium | reverse complement strand
GCCGCACTTCAGCATAATGTGTCTCTCTTGGATAAGGTGCTTGGTCCCTTAAGCGATGGAGTCGGGTCGAACTCCTGGGCAGTCTCAGGAAACTTTTCAGCGACCGGCAAGCCCCTGCTTGCCAACGATCCCCATCTTGGCATTGCTATGCCTTCGATTTGGTATCAAGTGGATATGCACTGCATGCCGAAAAGCGATCAGTGCCCATTTGAATTTGCGGGCTTTTCTCTGGCAGGCGCGCCCGGCATTGTCTTAGGGCACAACGATCGGATTGCCTGGGGATTTACATTCGCCTACGAAGATGTAATGGACCTATTTATCGAAAAAGTAAATCCAGATAACGCAAATCAATATGAGGTGAACGGTCAATGGGTGGACTTTGAAAGCACCAAAGAAACGCTCAACGTAGTAGGTGGTGAGCCAGTGGAACTTATCGTCCGAACCACGCGGCACGGACCGGTCGTCTCGGATGTATTCGGACCCTTAAAAGATCAGGGTGACCTAAGGGACAAGGAATTTGTTCCTTTCAAGGAGCGTGCAGGCATTCAGTTGCCTGAACACTATGTAATTGCCCTCAGTTGGGCGGCACTTCAAACTGGTGACCCCTTCGAAGCCGTATTTGGCTTCAACAAGGCCGAAAACTGGGATGAATTCCGTAAAGCAGCCAGCCTTTTTCATACGCCCGGTCACAATCTGACTTATGCAGATGTAGATGGCAATATTGGGTATCAAACATCAGGCGACGTTCCCATTCGCAAGAAAGGTGACGGCACTTTGCCCGTGCCGGGCTGGACCGGTGAATACGATTGGACAGGTTACATTCCATTCGAGGAGCTACCCTATACCCTTAACCCGGTTGAAGGCTATATTGTTTCAGCAAATGAAAAAATCCCACCGAGCGATTATCAGCACTTTATATCTTATGACTGGGATTACGGTTTCCGTGCAAATAGGATCCTCAATCTGATTCAAAATGCACCTGCAAAAATTGACATCCCCTATTTCCAAAAGATGCAGGGTGATGATTACGATGCCAGCGCAGAAACGTATGTGCCTTTGTTATTGCAAATGAACTCGAAATTTGAGAAATCCAATGAAGTGATTGCTTTTGATTTTCTGAAAAATTGGGATTACCAGGCACAGGCAGATTCTTCCGCAGCGGCGGTTTATGAAGCTTTCTGGAGTCATCTTTTGAAAAACACCTTCAACGATGAGCTACCCGAACGCTACTGGCCCGGTGGAGGCGATCGGTGGTTCGAGGTGATGCGTCATCTCAACGCGGATAGCCCATGGTGGGACGACAAAACTACTACGAATACAGTTGAAACGCGTGAAGATATCTTCAAGAAGTCGTTCAGTGAAGGTGTGGCTGAGCTGGAAGGTTTGCTTGGTAAAGATCCCTCGAAGTGGAAATGGGGCGATGTACACACCGCCAACTTTCACAACGGTTCATTAGGAGAGTCAGGAGTGAGTCCGATCGAAGACCTATTTAATCGCAATGGCTTCCCGGTCAGTGGAGGCGGATCTATTGTGAACGCGACCGCCTGGAATGCGACGAAGGGCTACCAGGTCACCAATGTCCCCTCCATGCGCGCCATATACGATCTATCTGACTTAACTAATTCTGTCACCGTGCATACCACAGGTCAGTCTGGTCACGCCTATCATCCACACTATATAGATATGGCAACCATGTGGGCAAATATTCAATATTATTCGATGCTATGGGATCAAAAGGCAGTCACATCACAAGCCGAAGGACATTTAGTGTTGAGCCCCAGTGAGTAACAATAGGAGTGAGTCAAAGACTCTAGTTGTTGTTTTAATGGTGCCACAGCGCCACTTGGGACTCCCCCATCCTTTTGGTTCGTAAGGCCAGCCATGAAAAGAATATCACGCCCAAATAACTTGCTGTCAGATCACCCAGGTCGAACGTGCGGCTGGAAAAATTTCGCTGGGAAAATTCCTCGAGACCGATCAGGAGGGCGAGGGTCAAGCCGCTTATAACAGCTACTCGCCTTCGGCTGTGAGAGGGGAACGAGCCGAAAAGCGTTAAGTTTGTCAGTAGAGTCAAAATGCCATAGAGAATAAAGTGACCGGCTTTGTCTCCCAGGGGAATCCGATTGACCGCCTGAAGGATGCCCAGCTTGCCCAGATCGGCCAGGATAATAATGAGAATAATGAAAAGCGCGAAGAGAATGGTGAGCCACTTCATAGGTTATTGAGAAAAGCAGTAAAGAATTTGGGGCAGGTTTTAAACCTGCCCCAAGTTTTAGGACATTTCGACTTTGCCAGCTTTTTCGGCTTTTATTTCACGTCGTGCTTTCAGCGCTTCCCAAACAGCAGGAATGACCGATATGACGAGTATAGCAAGGATAACGAACTCAAAGTTATCCTTTACAACGGGGATGTTGCCGAAGAAATAACCGGCCAGTGTAAAAAGCATAACCCATACGATACATCCGATGATGTTATACAAAGAGAAATAGCCATATGGCATTTGGCTGATGCCCGCCACAAACGGCGCAAAAGTGCGAATAATTGGCACAAACCGTGCCAGGAAGATGGTTTTGCCGCCATGCTTTTGAAAGAAAGCATGAGCGCGATCCAGATATTCCTTCTTCACCCATTTGACGTTGTAAGCGCGGTCGCCAAGGCGATAGCCAATCCAATAATTGATTGTATTACCGCCAGCGGCCGCGATCATCAACAAAATCAACAACAGCCAAATGTTCATTGACCCTAGCGCGGCGAATGTCCCCGCTGCAAACAACAACGAATCACCGGGCAGGAAGGGCGTAACGACAAAGCCCGTTTCCATAAAGATAACAAGGAAGAGAAGGGCATAGGTCCATGTTCCATATTGGTTGATGATGTTGGCCATAGATTCGTCAAGATGTAAGAAAAGATCAATTAGAAATTTAAGTTGTTCCATTAATAACTCCCAGTTCACCGTTTCTTGAATTAATTTCCAAACTTTCTTTTGAATAATGACGGGTAAAGCCAATTGCCTGGATATTGAAGACGGTAAAATTTGCCGCTGATTTCATAAATTACTAAACTTTTGCACCGAAATGGAGGCCTTGCTATCAATTTATAGTTTACATAATCAGGCGGCACTTTATAAGCAGGCGCAGATTATACCTTGCTTTTTTAACGGGTCTCCACACGGCTGAGCCAGTCGCCAAACATCAAGACGAGAATACTTCCCACCGAAGAAAGACCAAAGTTTAGCGACCCAAGCGGAATAAAAATCCAGCCGCGCCACAGACCGATCAGATGGCCGGCAATAAAACCACAGGTACTCAAAACAAAATACAAGATCAACCGCCAAAATCCTCCGCCGCGGATCAAATGATAGAGCGCGCCATAAAACAACGCGACCAAGAGGGCAAAGAGAAGAGTTGGAAGTGTCATGACTTTGATTATGTACTAGACTTGATTCCGAGCAATAAGATACAGTCCCACCAGGCTTTTAGCATTAGAAATGTCTAATCGAGAGCACATTCGCACCCTGATTGCTTATGCGCAAATTTAGAGGATAATCCCGCCACCGATCATCAAATCGCCTTGGAAGAAGACCGCCGCCTGCCCTGCTGTGATATCTCTCTGCGGCGAATCAAACTGGACCTTGACCTGACTCCCATCCATTGGCGTTACCAGCGCCTCAGCCTCTTTTGCGGTGTAGCGGATCTTTACTTCCGCGCGGAATGGTTCACCTGGCACTTTACCAGATAACCAATTAATATCGTGCGCCATTAACTCGCGCGAGCCCAGTTCTTCCTGCGTGCCGACGATCAGTGCGTTCGTCGTTGAGTTCTTCCCTAGCACGTATAAAGGCACCGAGGAGGCAACACCCAGTCCCTTGCGTTGACCGATCGTGTAATTTGCGAGTCCAGTGTGTTCGCCAATAGACTTGCCCTCTCGCGTCAGAATCTCGCCGGGCTGAAGCATCCCCGCTGCGTTCCGTTGTAGGAACGTGCGATAATCCTCTCCAGCCAGGAAGCATAGGTCCTGTGAATCTTTGCGGGAGGCCGTTGGCAAACCATATTTTTCCGCGATGGCACGGATTTCCACTTTGGGGTAGTTCCCGATTGGGAACAAAGCCTTGGCAAGCTTTTCCTGATTCAATACGTGGAGCACGTACGCTTGATCCTTAGTTTTGTCGACTGCGCGCAATAATTGGTGACCACTTTCTGTCTTCCGAATTCGCACATAATGTCCCGTTGCCATGAACTCCGCGCCGAGGGCCAGAGCGTGATCGAGCAAAAACGTCCAGCGGATCTGCCGGTTGCAGATCAGACACGGATTCGGCGTCTCACCGCGCGCATATCCATCCAGAAAATATTGTACAACCGTGTTGTGAAACACATCTTTTGCATCGATCACGTAAAAGGGAATATCTAGTTTTGCCGCAACACGGCGGGCCTGCGCCATCGCATCAGGTGTGCAGCAGCGGTTGGAATCTTCCTTGCCGGGTTCACTCCATAAACGCAGCATCATGCCAATGACGTCATAGCCCTGCTCTTTGAGCAAGACTGCGGCAACAGAGGAGTCTACTCCTCCAGACATAGCAACGACAACTTTAGTCATGGTTTAAGTAATAAGTAAACAGGCTTACTTTAATATTCTTGCTTTTTGAACCAAGGGAGGTAATGCTTTCAAAAACGAATCGATATCGGCGGGAGTCGTATGAACACCTACTGTTACCCGTAGGGAACCCAAGCCCCAGTCGCGGGATAAACCGATGGCATTCATCACTTCACTAGGTTCAGGATTGCCTGTTTTGCAGGCCGAACCGGAGGAGCAGGCAAAACCCGCGGCATCCAGAAGCGTCAACAAGAGATTTCCATCTAC
>DATFQC010000499.1:0-2427 GCA_035264425.1 Anaerolineales bacterium | reverse complement strand
AGTTTTCTTTTGATGAACATCGGCGACCAGCCGCGGCTTTCCAGCAATGGACTGCTCACCACGGTTGGCTGGAATTTCGAGGGTCACACGGCCTATGCTTTCGACGGCGGGATTTTTGTCACGGGCTCGGCCGTCCAATGGTTGCGTGATAATCTCAAAGTGATACCTGATGCCGCTTCCAGTAGTGACGCGGCGCAGCGTTCGACCGACTCGGGTGTTGTCGTGGTCCCGGCCTTGCAGGGACTGGCCGCCCCACATTGGCGGACCGATGTGCGCGGTGCCATGTTCGGATTGAATCGCAGCACGACTTCCGATGACATTGTCCGCGCCACGCTGGATGGAATCGCTTGCCGGGTTTACGAAGTTGTTACTGCCATGTCACAGGATGCTGGTCAAGCCCCGCCACACCTCAAAGTGGATGGGGGTCCTTCTGGCAACCCCTATCTCATGCAAATGATTGCAGATTTACTGAAGCTCGAAGTTCGCGTCTCTGCGGCACTGGAAGCGACGGCCATTGGCATTGCGAATCTCGCCGGGGTTTCCGCGTTGGGAACTTCCCTGGATCAGTTGTCTGAAAATTGGAAGTCCGAAACAATTTATATGCCAACTATGAAGAATGAAGAAAGAGAAAAGAAGCTGGCTCAGTGGAGCAAGGCACTGGAGGCTGCAAAGGTGTATCATTCATAGCGAATTCGCTGGTCGAGTAGTTCCGTGTGATTTTCGCAGGATGTATGCAGACCAGCAGTAAGATATTAAACAGAATTATGAGGGGTGGTTTCGATATGGCGTACGCTTGCGTGTGCCTACTTAACCACCGGTTACTATGGAAAATATTTATGACATCGCAATCATTGGCGCAGGCGCAGTAGGGTCTGCCATCGCACGTGAACTCTCACGTTATGAACAAAAAATTGTACTGATCGAAGCCAACTCCGATGTGGGGATGGGGACATCCAAGGCCAGCACTGCGATCTGGCATACAGGCTATGACGCAACGCCCGGTAGCCTCGAGTCGAAGCTGCTGAAACGAAGTTACCCATTGATGGAAGAATTTATGCAAGAGGTGGGCAGCCCCTTTGAGCTGGTGGGAGGCTTGTTAATTGCATGGAATGATGAGCAACTGCATACGCTTCCCAAACTGCTGGACAAGGCAATTCAGAATGGTGATCCTGATTGCTATCTGATCGACAGGGATGAGGTTTACAGGCAGGAGCTACATCTGGGGCAAGGCGCATTGGGAGGCATGCTCGTGCCGCGTGAGGGAATCTTATGTACCTTCACGATTCCACTCGCTTGTGCCACGCAGGCTATCGTCAACGGCGTGGAGCTAAAGCTTAATTTTCACGTACAAAGTGTCAAGACCGAAAACGATGTCCATATCATTTCCAATGAAACGGAAAGCATCTTGGCTCGCTGGGTTATTAATGCCGCGGGTTTATATTCGGATGAAATCAACAATCATCTTGGCTATGAAAACTTCAAGGTCACGCCGCGACGCGGAGAGTTGATCATCTACGATAAACTGGCGCGCTCCCTGGTGAATCATGTTTTGCTGCCCGTGCCAACCGCCATCACAAAGGGTGTGCTGATCAGCCCGACGGTCTACGGAAATATTTTGCTGGGTCCAACCGCTGAGGACTTACCCGAGAAGAACTCAACAAACACGAGTGAGAACGGATTGCAATCTCTGCTCGAAAAGGGTAAGAAGATTTTACCGGAGTTGCTGGATGAAGAAGTGACGGCTACCTATGCCGGCCTGCGCGCCGCGACCGAGCATAGCGATTATCAGATTGAGCTTCATACCGACCAACGCTACATTTGTGTTGGTGGAATTCGGTCAACCGGGATTTCAGGAAGTCTGGGCATCGCCGAGTATGTGGCAGAGCTATTGCAAGAGGGCGGCGTTGAGCTAACTCGAAAACCGGGCTTCAAAACGATCAAGGTGCCAAATATCGGGGAAGCTTTTCCACGCCCCTACCAAAAAGCAGAAATGATCGAAGAAAACTGCGATTATGGAAAGATTGTTTGTCATTGTGAGCGCGTGACGTTGGGTGAGTTGCAGGATGCGACGACCTCTGACATTCCTGCCACAAGTCTGGACGCATTGCGCAGAAGAACGCGCGCCATGCAGGGGAGATGTCAGGGGTTTAATTGTTTGGCTTCCATGCGTGTCATTCTCCAGAAAGGACCCCAGGACGGTGTGCGCGCCCCACAGGATCGACAATCGGAACGCACGATTTACTTATCAAATCGGGGGCAGGTGAAAATTTCCTCTCCGACGAACGAGACTCTTCGATTGCAACAAACGCTTCCTCAGAGTGACAATATGCAGACCGAGGTCTTAATCGTCGGCGCGGGTCCGGCCGGACTTGCGGCGGCCTTAGAATTAAAAAAACTGGGTGTAAAAGATGTGATCTTCGCCGAGCG
>DATFQC010000498.1:0-4493 GCA_035264425.1 Anaerolineales bacterium | reverse complement strand
AATCGAGAGCCGCAGCTACACGCTGTAGGATGTGCGCCATCTGGGAGAGCGACAGCGAGCGGCTCCGGATCCGTTCTGTAAGGGACCTGCCAGACATGTAGCGCATCACAAAAAACAACTGATTGTTGTCGTGACCCACATCATAGACCGGGACAATGGCAGTATGTTCGAGCTTGGCGATGATCCTGGTCTCGCGTTCGAAGCCCTGACGTACCTCCAGGTCATCGAGCAATTCCCGATTGAGGACCTTGAGAGCGACTTTCCGTTGAAAGAGGGGATCATACGCGCGATAAACGGTCGCCATTCCCCCATGACCCAATTCCTCCCTAAGCTCATAACGACTGAATTTCTCTACGTTCATACGACGTAGTATAACGAGATATCCAATGGCCATGTGATACATTTCAATTACAAAAATTCGACCTGTATAGGATGATCATTATGATTATTTTGTTAACCGCTTCGTAATACTTTGGTAAGACTTTTTGCAGGTTCCTTTAATTTTTCTTCCCTATACTGAGTATATCGCTCTCAGCGATAACGATTGGTGTTACCCAAACAGATAAAATTACAGTCAGGTTCCCCTTTCGGTCAAATACAAGTAAATAGGAGAAAATAATGAAACGAAAACTAAGTGTGCTTTTCGTGGTAGTCTTCGTCGCGCTATTGACAGTCACCTCTGCTTCCGCGGCGGGGCGTGGACCGGCAGGTGTGATCTATGTGACCAGCCAGGGTTTGTATTATGATACATACACCGTAGCAGATCCCCTGCCTTTTAATGGTCCCTTCCAACTGCTTGAAAACGGACAGACTGAGTTTGGGCCTGGGGATCCTGGTTATCTCGGCGGACGCTGGTGGGTAGATACAAATGGCAACGGCATCATGGACGCAACGGACCATTACTTCCTGTGTCCTTTGCTCGGACCGGGACGCACCAGCCCGTAACGGCTATCTGGCAACTGTCGGTAATAAAAAGAGCGACTCGTAATGAGTCGCTCTTTTTATTACCAGGGGCCTGCTTCAGCTACAATAGTTCCTTCCCAGGGAAGGAACCATTTCACCGATCCCTCGTCTATTCAAGGTATATTGAGAAGGAGAAAAATGAAATCACTTAAACGTATTTTTGCTTTACTGTTCGTTCTTGTGTTCTTGTCGGCCTGTGGATCAAAGGTGGCTGCCACTCCCTTTGCTTTACAGTTTGATAACCCATATGCGCCTCAATCTGGTGACAGTAACCTGATGGCGGGTGACATCACCGTAGACTCGGCCTCAGTGTTCATAGCAGAATCTCAGCCGCCGCAATTGATGGTAAATTTTGCCTATTTCCAGCCGACGCCTTGTTACCAGTTACGCGTGGAGGTCAGTGATCCGGACGATCAGAACCAGATCAATCTGAAAGCCTATGCAGTGGCGGAGAAGGATAAGCCCTGCACCCTGATGGCGCTATCTACCCCTTTGCAGGCCAGCCTCAACCTGGGCAGTCTTCCCAAGGGACATTACACCGTGGTGCTGAACGGGAATCAGATCGGTGAGTTTGATTCGTAACAAGACAACATCCAAAACAGGAAACAAAGAGCAGCTCAAATGAGCCGCTCTTTTATTTTTGATTAGGCAGACCTGTCAATTATTCTTAATTGGCCAAGCTCACTGTATTTTTTGTTCGCTTGGATTGATAAAGGGCTTTGTCAGCATTCTTTAGGATTTGATCGATCGGCTCGGATGACTTTGCACAGGCAACCCCGATGCTAACCGTCAGGCCAAACAACGTAACCCCATGACCATATGTTGCGTTGGCAATCTCATGTCGTAGTCTCTCAGCCAGCATGGAGGCATCGCAGGGACCTGGCACGATCACAAGAAATTCCTCGCCGCCCCAACGGCCCACCAGGTCCTGTTTGCGGATCATGGATTGGAAGATGCTGGCTGTTCTGACCAAGACCTCGTCCCCTACGGCGTGCCCCCAGCGATCATTCACTTGCTTGAAGTTATCGATATCGATCAACAGGACCGAAAATTCGCCCTGGTTCCTTTGCGTCCGGGAAAGTTCCTTCTCGAGGAATACCTGAGTGGCGCGCCGGTTGGGGACGCGGGTCAGCACGTCTATAGTCGCGACTTCCATCAGGTCGTTTCTCAATCGCTGACTCACCATCAGAATGAAACCCATGGACCAAAAGAAACTGAGTGCGAACGAGAGAAGATACGTTGCAGATTGAACGGGAGTCAGGCTGGATGCATCCTGTGGGGGATTTAGGATGATAACGATCGTTCTGAGGATGAGAAACATTCCATAAACCAGAAAAAAGGCGAGCATCAGGTTGGCACTGAACCGCAGAGAGGTTTTCTGTGTTCGCCAAAGTTGAAGGATAAGGAGGAAGACCATGGCGACTGACCCCAGGGAAAGGGCGATCACCCGCTTTCCAATATCATCTCGATACGTAAAATACGCCAGGAGAAATAGAACCGTCGCAATGACACCGATCACAAACGTCCTGCTATAACTGAGCCCGGTAAATTGACTCAGCGCGATATAAAAAAGAGCAGGCCCTGTCAGAAGCAGGACATTGGCCAGGACGGTGATCACGAAGACGGGCAGCCGATCGGCAAACAGGCGCAGCATCAGGCCTGCTGCCACGCACAAGTTGGCCAGCAAGGCTGCGCTCACCCCTCGATATTGTTTCAACTCACGGATAAGGTATGCCTGCGCGCCAATCGCGGTGGCCTGAACTAAAAAAGTCATGCCAACAAAAAGAGCCACTGTCCGCACGTCGAAGTCGAAACGGATCTGCATCAATACCCTTGTCTAAACATCATATCGTATCCATAAATGCAGGTATAGGGGTGGAAACCCGAAAAAATGTAGAGAACTCCGAGATGCTTCGCACTGGGTCGCGCTCGGAGTTCTGTTGAAGGATTAGGTCCAGTTCTTATTGCTGGCGAAGAGGCGGCATAGGAAGCGGGATGTTGAAGGTTGTGGCTGCGACGCCCATGCCCAGCTCACACGTATTGGGCGGAATGGTCGCCGTATATCCCTTACGTGAAGATGGATATTCCGCAGCCCAGAACATAAAGCCCAACATGCCACGAGTTGTCCCCGCCCCGTTAGGCAGGACCGTCTGAAGGTAGTTTGCATCACTCTTTTGTTCTGAAGAAGCAAAGTTATTGCAGTTTGCAATGTTGCCTTTGAGGTACAGACTGCCAGTGAACTTGGCCGGAGCCAAAGGCGGGACCGGTGGAGAATATTGGGGCTTGCCGTCAATATGCTCCTGCCAGTCTGTGGGTGTGCTCGATGATGTTCCACCGACCATGGCGTTGGCGTAATCCAGAACAGGATTGGTAGTAGTCAGCCAATTTTGGGTCGCATGACGGTTGAGGGCGATCAACCAGCGGTCGCCCGCGCCCACATCGATGGTCAGGCGAGCCGCGGGGTTGTTTCCAGTTGGATCGTAAGGCAATTGAGAGCCTCGATACGCGTCGATAAATGCCTGCACGCCAGAGATATTGGGGGCACTACTATTCTCATAATCGATCTCGATGCCAACCCCCATTGCTTTTGCGATACTCGCAGCATTACGACCCAATTGGGCCGCGTCCTGCGCCAGGGCCGCATCCCAATCATCGGTGTAGGTGATGCCGCCAATCGAGAGCATGACTCGGATCCCATGACTCTTGAAGTAATCCACAACAGCCTGGTTCATCCCAACCGGGATCATACCGTTGAGGCCGGTGTCGGTCTGATTGAGCATTTTCAGCGGATTGACAAAACTCAAAACGACCAGGTTGACCGAGGGCTGCCCATTGCCGCGGTCGATCAGCCAGTGGTTGGCCGAATCGAATTCGGTCATATTGCGTACCAGGCTCCAGTCACAATAATGGTTGCCACAATGCCAGGCACCATAGATCTGCATGGGTGTGGGTGTCGGTGTTGGGCCGGGCGGAGGCGTGGGAGTAGGTCTGGCAGCCGAGACAAGGTTGATTCCCCCAAATGCAAGAATTAATACAAGAAAACTTGTTACAGAAAGTCGAACGAATTGCCTGGACATGGATTCTCCTTTTCATACAAATAAATGATCAATAAACAACAGGAGAAACGAAAAGTAAAGCTATCGATGCGCAGACCTCCTTTCCATAATGGATCTCGCTGGGGCACACAGGATAATGTCTTTCCCCACAACTTTCACAAATATATGTTAGCAAATTTCAAGGGAACGGTCAACTACCGATTAGACACTGAACTTCGGTTTCGGTATTGAAATATTTTTAGGGTGTTGGTGTGGCTGCATAGGATGGCCATGGAATTTCCACAGGCCCCACGTAGCCGTGTACTTCAACCAAAAAGATGCGTCCATGGGAAGGCTCGGCACAGCCAGCTTCATCGATCACGCGCAGTTCATCTATCCCGTGCAATTCAGAGATACGACCCGATGCAGGAGCGTCAAAGCTGCCCATCGGCGTGAAGGCTACTTGCCCACGTTGGCAAAGCCATAGTTCTACTA
>DATFQC010000497.1:0-4775 GCA_035264425.1 Anaerolineales bacterium | reverse complement strand
AGAATAAATAAATTAATCACGCTTTATCTCCGCGTCTGATTTGTCCACACTGCCGCTCTGCGGCGTACTGTGTTCATATTTGCGTGCACCTACGATAGCCGTCCCCACTCTGACTAGGGTCGCTCCCTCCTCCACTGCGACTGTGTAATCTGCGCTTGTGCCCATCGATAATTCGTGCCAATCTGGCTGAGGAAACTGAGAAACCAAATGGTCACGCAGAGACCTCAGGCGTAAGAAGAAACGCCGCGAATCCTGTGGGTCTGTTCCCAGAGGAGGCATCGTCATCAATCCGTGGACACGCAGGTTGGACAAATTCAAAATGGATGAAATATCGGGCAATAACACATTCCATTGCGATTCATCCGAGGCGTCCCAACCAGATTTGCTCTCTTCACCGCCAACATTGAATTCAAGCAGGACAGGTAAAACACGATTTCGTTCTGCCGCGAAACGATCGAGGCGCTGCCCAAGCTTCAGACTGTCGAGGGAATGTAAAAGTGCAAAATGATCAGCCACGAGGCGCGCCTTTCGGCTCTGCACATGACCAATCATGTGCCATTCTACCCCACTTTGCTCCGCCAAAGATTGAATTTTCGTAACTCCCTCTTCAGGATAGTTCTCCCCAAGAATACGCACCCCCGCCTCGATTGCAGCTTGAGCGACTTCTACAGGTTGGGATTTGGTGACGACCACCAGTCGGATTGCCTTTGGGTCACGATCACTTTTACGCGCGGCATCTGCGATTTGGTCGAGCGTGAATTGATAATTTTCGCGAATAGAGGAAATAAGATCGGGCATCAGATAATTATAATCTTTCAGGTTTGTCCCTCACCCCTAATTCCTTTCCCGCGGGAAGAGGAGAATCACTGTAATGAAATCAATGCCCCAAAACGACCGGTGCGGCCTTTTTCGGCGCGGTGTGAAAACCAGTCCTGGGTATGACAGGCCGTACAAATCCCGCAGACCTCTATTTGACCCACGCCGGCGCGTTCCAGCGAAACACAGTTGGCTTCCCATAGATTGAAATGGATTTTTCCGTTGTGCGATTTAAGGAACAGTTCCGATTCATCCCCATGTTTTTGCATGACCTGTAAGATAACGTCCGCACCAATCTCATAATGATCGGGACCAATGGAAGGACCAATGCAGGCAATAATATCTGCCGGGTTTGAACCATAATTCTTTTTCATGGCATTGATCGTCATAGTGGCAACGTCACGGAGCGTACCCATCCAACCGGCGTGGGCAATTCCAATAATTCCACTACGCGGGTCGTGCACAAAGATTGGAACGCAATCCGCAAAACGCATAAAGAGGGTAACCTCCGGCTTATCTGTCAGGATAATATCTGCCTGACGCACAGATTCATCCATCGGCCGCGGGGCACGGGCACAGACCACGTCCGAACTATGCACCTGCCACACATCAAAAATCGATTCGGGCGCGCAATCCATGGCTTGAAAGGAAAGAACCCGGTTTTCACGAACCCGCTGAAGGTCATCTCCCACCGTTCCACCCACATTCAAAGAACCCCAGGGATTGGGGCTTACGCCGCCGTGACGCGTAAACAGAGCATGGCGGGCCTGCAACGTATCAAATTGATAATAGCGGATTCCGTTATGCTGAATAAATGACATGATGACCAACTTCTAAGATAAATGACAGATGCGAAGATCTCTAGGAGACCGAAGATAAATTGTTTTGTTTAATGGATTCAAACTTTTTAATAAAAAACTGGCGTGTCTCAGCCATGGATTCTTCCATGTAAGGGTAGGCAAACCAGGCGGTTGTAAAACCGAAAAGACCGCCGGTCAGGACGCGCAGAAAGGGAGTACTTTCGCGGTACGGAAGAATGGAGGTTAGCCAGGCCCAATCCATTTGGCTGAATAGCTGGGAAAAACCATCTAACCCAATTGGACCCAGGCCGATCAAAACCCAAAGGATCCAATGCAATGGTTTGATGCGGCGGCCCGTTAGTGAATATAGAACACCAAAGAGAAGCATCGCGCCATAAATTGCCATATCGCGTTCGCACAGGGCCATTTTGTAACCCACTGTTCCATTGCCAGTAAACTGACGGGCCTGGAAACGGGAATACGCTACGGGATTACGAAGATCAGCAAACCCAGTAATCTGATCAAATGTTTTGACTCCTGTCACGCCAGCTTCCGGTAGCGGATAATAAGGCTGCTCTCCAAACAGAAAGAAAGATCGGAACCCAAATTGATGACAAAGCGGCTTATAAATCGTATAGATCACATTCGCTGGAAACGTAGCTCCGACCTTCATGAACACTGGCGCAAGGATAGGCAGGCCAAAATAGAGCAACATAAACAAATTGATTAATGCAAGGTAATGCCGCGATATCCAGTCCATGAAACGGTCACCCCCACTGATCTTTTGTCCCCGACGGACGCGATCATGATAATCCTCGCGTCCAAGCTTATCGAGCTGGCCGCGCCGATCCCCGGCCGCGCCCAGTGTCATCATCAATTTTTGTTTATCGAAGGGAGCTTTGAGTACGTATGGACCGACTTCGATAACAGGTATCTCGACCAGATATGCTTTTTGAAGAATCGGATCACTATCAATATCGATTTCCACCAGACGATGTGGATAGGTCGCTTGCAATGTTTCCAAATCGGCTTTTGCCTGGTCACATAGTTGACAATCCCTGCGTGTGTAGAGCGTAACAGTAAGCATAATGGAATTATAGAATACTATATGCCGAAGTCAATCCAGAAAAACTGACCCGCTTGTGCAATCCGTTCGAACACGCCTGAAAAGAGCATCACACCGATGATAACCAAAACAACTCCCATCGCGATTTCAATATAATGCATAACCTTCCCATATTTGCGCAACATGACCGAAACCCATCCCAAGCCAAGCGCCGCCAGCAAAAACGGGATGGCCAGCCCTGCTGAATACGCAGACAGGAGAGAGATGCCAGTGGAAATTGAGCCACCGTTCAGAGCAAGAGTCAGGATCGCACCCAGTACAGGTCCTACACAAGGTGCCCAGCCTGCGGAGAAAAATACGCCCATCAACGCCGATGAAAGATAGCCCCATTTGCGATCGGGCATCTGCTGCACGCGTGTATCATATTCCAAAAAAGGAATGCGAAATACGCCAATCATGTGCAAGCCAAAGATGATGACGACGATCCCACCTACCTTTGAAAGGATGAAACGCAGGTCAAATAAGAGACGACCAAAAGCAGAGGTCGCGACACCCAATGTGATGAAGACAATGCTAAATCCGAGTACGAATGCCAGGCCGTGGGTAAAGGTCACAAAGCGGCTGTTCTCTGTGGCTTCTCCACCGGCGGCGCGCCCACCTAGATAACCAACATAAGCGGGAACCAGTGAAAACACACACGGGGAGAGGAACGACGCCAAACCGGCCAGAAACGCAAGTCCAATGGTAACGCGTGCGATATCCATGCTAAATACTGAGCTCCTGGACAATGACATGTGTGCCGTTGGTCAAGCCCTGGATGGCAACGTCACCCTGCTCGAGCGAGTTTAGTGGGGCTGCCCAACGGAATATCCATTTGGCATCTTCGGGCAGGCAGTTTACACAGCCATGTGAGCGCGGCACGCCGAAGTTATTATGCCAGAACGCCGCGTGAACCGCGTACCCGTCGCCACTAAAAAGAGTTGTCCACGAAACAGCAGGCGTATCATAGCCTGTTCCCGTTGTGCCCCCGCTCATGTGAATGGACAAAGCCTTTCGCCAGGTAGTATGTTCACCAAGCGGAGTCAGATATTCTGTAACGGGATTCCCAGATGCATCTAACCGCATGCCTGTGGATACGCGACAGAAATAAACTTCTTCAGTTCCTTCAAAGCAGGAAAGGGTTTGATGCTCCTGGGTTCGATCCACGACAACCTTTTTCGTCGCCGGATCTACGTCAGGATGGATGGGTGTCACATCCTCAGCGGTGAGCGGCCTGAACGCCGCACCTTCCCCCCACAGAATGTCGCCATAGCCACCCCCTGTTAACCCAGCGGGACGACCGCCATTTTCGTTGAAACGATACCAGATTACTCCGCCATCCGCGGCTGCAATTTGATCGATCCATACCACTTGACTGTAATACAGCCGAATGGGTAGATTGTTTTCAAGCAAATATTTGATGTGAGGGGAAAGGGCTGGACCATCCAGTCTCATGTCAGCATAAGGCATGGTCACTTCAGCCCAAAAACCAGATTGACCGCCAGGAATTGCCGTCAAGGGAGTATTTGGAATATTCTTCACCGGCTGCAGATACGGCGAGTAGATATAGCCTTCTGAAACCTTCGTCCACCTTTGAACGATGATATTTGGATCCTGCGCGCCGCGCGTGATTGTTTCCTGCTGGCAGACAACAATTTGATCATCATACAACACGCCCACGGAGGGCGCGCTAAAACTTGGCTCGCTACGGATATCAATTTTTCCAAACACGCGCCCCAGCCGGTCGCCTTCAGGGAACTGAGGCAAAGGCGGGGGAAATTCCAAACGTTGTAGGGGGTTGAACGCTAGTGCCCCTAAACCAACACCTGCAATTTTGAGAAATTCACGACGAGAGAGGTTTTGATTCATTCATTACACCAGAATCGTCATTGCGAGCCAAGCCATCTCCACAATAGTGATAGATCGCTCCGACGGCTGCGTGCCGTCCCGCAATGACGTGAGATACGTCAAGGATACCTGCAAACAATAGGCTAGTCAACGTCCGAGTGAGAAGCGATTAATCCACAGGACCGCTGCGCGTGTCCGCAGGACTG
>DATFQC010000496.1:0-2917 GCA_035264425.1 Anaerolineales bacterium | reverse complement strand
GCCGTCCCAGCATCGCAGTTGTAATGCGGACACTGTGTTCAGAAGCGCGCAATGACCGTTCATGTACAGCCTCGCGAATCGACGTTGTCATCAAATCACCGACCTGCGCCACCCCGCCCCCTATGATGACTGTGCTTGGATTAATTAAGTTGATCAAACCGGCAATGGCGATGCCGACAAACGTGCCGGATCGTTTGATAATTTCCTGTGCAGTCAAATCTCCTCGGCGGGCCGCCTCCGCGACATCGCGCGCGGTGATCGAGTCAGGATTTTTTTCAGAGAGCAACGTTCGTTTGCCGGAAACCACCAGTTTTTTCGCCTGGGAAGCGATGGCATGCCCACCTGCAAACGCCTCGAGACAGCCGTGATTCCCACAGGCACAAAGTGGACCATTTTCATCCACGGTAAGGTGCCCAATTTCTCCCGCCGAGCCCGTGGTGCCACCGTAAATTTGTTGATTGATGATCAGGCCCGCGCCAATTCCGCTTCCTACTTTGATAAAAGCAAGATTCCTTTCGCCACGCCCGGCGCCGTAGGCCCATTCGCCCAGAGCCCCCAACTCAGCGTCATTATTTAATGTAACAGCCGTGCCCCATTTGCTTTCCAGTGTGGCACGGATGGGGAAGCGGTCCCAGCCTGGCATGATGGGAGGCGCCATCACCGTGCCGCTCTCAGCGATGACGGGGCCAGGCACACCCACTCCGATCGCCACCAAGTCAGTCGTAGTTAGACCTCGTTTCTGCAGGAGCTTTCTCAGAATATCATCCGCTTCCTGAAGACATTCTTTGGGTCCATTTTCGATATTGAACGGGACTTCGGTTTCCTCCAAAATGCGGGCAGAAAAATCCCCCAGCGCAACACTCAGATGGCGTGCACCCATATCGATCGCACCGACAAACCCCTGACCAGGATTAATCTCCAGTTCAACAGGAGGACGTCCGCTGGAGGTGGAGCGGCTTTCGGTGTTCAAGATGATGCCATTCTTAATGAGCTCACTAATGATTACAGTCACCGCCGCGCGTGTCAGCCCCATTTTATCTGCCAGGTCGGCGCGGGAAATGCCACGATCCGCAAAGCGGATCAAGTCCACTGCAGAGTGTTTGTTAAAATTTCTAACATTTTGATATACGGGAAGCCAGTAAAATGCGGACAGAGCTACACCTTCAAGGGTTATTGAGCAAAACTAGCCTGTCCATGATAGCAATAAACCCCAATATTATCAAGCGTTTTAACAAATTGAAATCTTAAAGTTTTCTATGTTAAAAAATACAGGCGTGACTAAATGGTCACGCCTGTTCTGCAAACAATACGAAATGTTATCTGATGGCTTCTTCGGTAGCGGCATCAAAGATGTGAACATTGTCCATGTCAAATGCGACAGAGGCCTGTTCACCCACGCGCAGCTTCGAGCGGGGGTCAACCCGGGCAACAAAGGTGTTCTTCCCGCTTACTAAGTACAGGAAGATTTCGTTACCCATTAGTTCCGTCACGTCGACTTTGACAGCAACCTTCTCCGCATCGATGTTCGAAGGAACAAAATTAGCGTCATGGATATTCTCAGGCCGAATACCAAAGATGACATCTTTGCCCACATGCCCTTCATACGTCTTGGCATTTTTTGAGGGGATTGCGACTGTAAAATCGCCAGTATCAACAACAAGCTTGTTTCCATCTTTGCGGAGCTTGCCGGGGAAGAAGTTCATGGCGGGTGAACCAATGAAACCAGCCACAAACAGGTTATTCGGGTGATCATACAAGTGTTGCGGAGTATCGAGTTGTTGCAGAACACCTTTGTTGATCACAGCGATACGAGATGCCATCGTCATGGCTTCGGTCTGGTCGTGGGTCACGTAGATGAACGTGGTCTGCAAGCGTTGATGTAACTTGTTGATCTCGGCACGCATTGCCACGCGCAGTTTGGCATCCAGATTCGAAAGCGGCTCATCGAACAGGAACACTTTTGGCTCGCGCACAATCGCACGTCCTACAGCCACACGCTGGCGTTGACCACCGGAAAGTTGACGGGGCTTGCGCTCGAGCAGCTCTTGAATGCCAAGAATGTCAGCGGCTTCGCCCACGCGGCGCTTGATCTCCTCTTTCGGCACTTTGCGCAGCTTCAGGCCGAATGCCATGTTGTCATACACGGAAAGGTGAGGATAGAGAGCATAGGATTGAAAGACCATGGCAATGTCACGATCTTTCGGGGCGACATCGTTCACTACGCGATCACCGATCTTAATGTCCCCGCCCGAGATCTCTTCCAACCCAGCCAGACAGCGCAACGCGGTTGTCTTGCCGCAGCCGGAAGGGCCAACGAGCACCAGGAATTCTTTGTCAGCAACATCGATATTCAGGTTGTTGACAGCGGTCACGTCGCCATATTTTTTGACGACATTTTCAAATGCTACTCTTGCCATGGGTCTTTCCTCCGTTTCGTGGGAATATAGTGAGTTCATTATACTCCTAACTTTTCTGCAAGCATAATGAAATGATGTAAATCTGCGTAATGAAATTCCGCCCAGGCTCCACAGTCGCCGAAAGCAGCTTCCCTTTTCGATAAAGTTCCTCCCCTCGGCATGAGCATCAATTCCTGTTCACCAACCAAACCCCAAAAAGAATGACTGCTCCGCCAAGCAGTAAAGCCGGAGTGATCGCCTCTTCCAAAACCAAAAACGCGACGACGACGGTGACGATGGGTTCAATGTAAAGGAAGACACCTGTCTGCGCAGTGGTCAATGCTTTCAAGGCGTCGTACCACGCAATATAAGCGAATCCCGAACAAAAGATACCGAGAAACGAGATACCCATCCAGCCGTTGACTGTCAGGCTGCCAATTTCTGCAAAGCCTTGGGTGGGGAGAAATAGCAATGAAGTAAACAGCCAGCCGAATGACATCACGTAGAACATCATCAAACTG
>DATFQC010000495.1:0-5865 GCA_035264425.1 Anaerolineales bacterium | reverse complement strand
CAGATTGTTATCCAGGCTGACACCAATGTTCTTATTACTGTTCCGCCCGTAATACCAAAAACTCAACCCCGGCACGTCGCTCCAATCCTGAGCGCTGGGGAAGGTACGACTGAATGCGTAGGTGCCCGTGCCGCTTTTCTGACCCACCTGCAAGATGTGCTCATAGGTACCCTGACCTGGTAATGCCAGAGCGTTATTCGCCGCGATCTCCGGATTGGACAGGGGCGCTTTTTTATCCGCGCTCCACAGATAAGGATAGGTTTCGAAGTCATCCAGCAGGGTCGGGTCATAAGACTCGTTATCCAGGATGTCGAGCCGTGCAATGGGAGGAATTCCCAGTGCCGCGCCCCCGGTCGGATTCGTAAGGGAAACCAGTACCCCGCGCTCGCCCTGATATTTTTGATTGTCGATCGTTTGAATCGTGAACGACTGTTGGGTTACGTTGGCTGGGAAGGTCAGCGTCCCACTGACCGAAGTATAGTCGCGGTCTGCGATGGCCGAGCCTGAGCTGGTGGCATACTGAACCGTCACCGGATCGTTCGAGGGTTTGCTGAGCTTCGCCGTGAGGGTCGCGGTCGTACCTTCTGTGAATTTGTAGTCGACGGAGGTAAAGCCCACGGTCAGAGGGCGAACAGGTGCCACGCCATACACTGTGGCGTTATCGACGTAATATGTCTGCGGGGCTGGGGTAGTAATCGTGCCCAAGGCCCAGCCGTGAACCTCGGTGAGTCCGAAGCCATCGTTGGGCGCGCCGTTGCCGATCTCCTTGCGATGCATGCTCTCGAAGGGGATCTTGATTTCCTTCCAGCCGCTGAAGTTATCCGGAAGATCGATCGACCAGCGCTCTGCATCATCTTTGATCGAGCCCGGGTTTCGATTATCCAGCACGTCCACGAACATTGTAGTGCCACTGTTGTTGCCATACAGCCAGAAGGAGATCCCCTCGTAGGCACTCCAGTCCTGGGATATCCAGGTATCGACGGCAGCATTCTCAAAGTTATGTACGAAGCCAGCAAACGAGACAACATTCAAGTCCATCTTTAGGACATTATTGGGGTCCGATGCACCTGGCACCGCAGCCGGAGGCGCCGCAGTGGTAGAAATCGCAACGCTGCTATTGGAATCCTGGAAGGTGATGAAGCCAATTCCGACGCCATTAGAATCTGTCCCAGTGGGGAGTCCAGATTCAAAATCGTCAATGACAGGGAACGTGGCCGCCAGGGCGGGGACTGCCAATGGAGAAATCAATAAGTTAATGGATAAGCTCAAAATAAGCATGACTGAAAGTGCTGGATTTTTGTGTTTCATCGCTTTTCTCCTCATCAGATCTGATTTCGATTGTTTCGACAAGCAGAATAACCTGGTAATGGAAACTTGTAGGAATTCCTAGGCGCTTCCTCCTTCTTCAAATCGTCCTATAGTGAGTTTTCGTTGATTTCCCTAAGAAGTTTTGTGTTTTCTGAACTGTAAACGGTTACATTTAGTATACGCAAAATCTGCCTTGAAACAAGGCATTTTCCCCCCTAAAAGGTTACATCCCTGTATAAGAGGATCCCCTAACGTTCGGAATTCACTGTCAATCGTGTTCCCATCTACTCCTGTGATACGTCCTCGTATTCTGCAAATGGGGTTTTATTTAATGATCTCCAGAAAATAGGTGACGACGGTCGGGTCAAAATCGCTGCCGGCATGTTCCTGAATATAGCTGCGAGCTGTTTCGACGTCCCAGGCCGGACGATACGGCCGGTCAGAGCGCACCGCATCCCAGACGTCAACGACGGCGAAAATGCGAGCCTCCAGTGGGATCTGTTCACCAGCCAACCCGCGCGGATACCCTGTCCCATTCCATCTCTCGTGATGGCAATAGGGGATGTTTAGCGCCGGCTTCAAGTACCGGATGGGGGAAATCATCTCATAGGCAAACTGCGGATGCTTACGCATGATCACCCATTCTTCCTCGCTGAGTTTTTCGGCCTTAAGCAGAATATGGTCGGGAACACCCAGCTTGCCAATGTCATGCAGGAGCGAGCCGCGCCGGATCTGGATAAGTTGCCCTTCATTCATTCCCATGGCCCGGGCCAGCTCCAGCGTCATACGAGTGACACGTTGCGTATGGCCTTCCGTCTCCTTATCCCGTAGATCCATCGCATGTGACCAGCCCTCAATGGTCGCATCATAAGCCTGAAACAGTTCACGATTGGAGGATTCCAGGTTTTCAAATAAGGTTGCGTTTTCGATTGCAATGGCTGCCTGCCCGGCTAAGGTATTGAAAAAATCAAGCCATTCCGGATGAGGCTGCAACGGTGTTCGACAAAATACTTCCAGAACACCGATGATCTTTCCCTTGGCGATCAGAGGAACTCCACAATAAGAGATAAACTGTTCCGAATCCAGCAGCCTGGAGAGTAGAGGATCTTTGGGTTGGGCCGTTAAGTTTGTAAGGAGCAGAGACTGGCGCTCTTTTGCAATCTGCCCGGCGTAGCTTTCGCCCACCCGCACTGATTCAATAGCTTGCGTTTCAAAACCCAGACCTGCCGCATATTCCAATACCTGCCTGTCGGGGTCAAGCAGGAACACATCCGCTGCATCCACTTCCAGCTGAGAAACAACCTGGGAAAGCAGGATGTCCAGCGTCACATTCAGATCAAAGCTCGACATAATCGCCTGATCAATTTTACTGAGGGCGGTCAGGCGCTCGACCTGCTGGCGGATCTGCCTCTCGGCCTGTTTCCGCTCGGTAATATCACGGGCAATGCTCAGAACTCGTTCCACCTGATCCGTCGGACCAAACTCGGGGATGAGCCGCGATTCAAACAGGCGCGCGCCTGTCACTGACTCATATTCAAATTCAATGGTTTTGGCCTGACCGCTTTCAAAAACTTCATTTAAGTTTTTATCCCAAAATATATTTAGCGGCTCCGGCATATGGAGATCGTGGTTCGTCTTATCGAGGAACGATTGGGCGGGCAGCCCGGTGAGCTTCTCCACACCCTCATTCACATAGGTATGGCGCAACTGCCTATCAAAGCGGGCCACAATATCCGGAATGTTCTCAGCCAACTGGCTTAATTCATTTTCTGCACGTTTCCGTTCTGCTAATTCCTCCTGAGCGCTTTGGAACAGGCGCGCATTTTCAATAGCCACGGCGGCCTGCACACCGAGGGTGACGAGCAGCTGCTCGTCCTCCTGCGTAAATACGCTGGGCTGTTCACTTTCCACACTGATACAACCCAGCGTCAGGTTGTAAATTTTCAGCGGCACAAATAAACCGGATTGCATGCCCGGGTACGTTTCTACATATCTTGGATCCTGGTTCACATTTCCCACCCGTAATGCCTGACCATGCTCGCTGACCCATCCCACTATTCCCCGCCCCGTGCGTGTCATCCGCGGGTCAATATGCTCTCCCAACACATGGGCGTGATCGGAATGGCTAAAGGCCAGCAGTTCCAGTTTGTCCGTCTCCCTGCCTTTCACCCACACCGCGGCATGGTGCCAATCCAAATTCACGCGCAGGACCTCGATGACCTTCTCTGCGATCTCTTTTTGATCGAACGTCTGGCTGAACGCGATCCCGCTTTGATACAGGGCTTCCAGTTCCGCCACGCGCCGCTGCAGACTTTGTTCGGCTCGCTGGCGTTCTACCACCTCATTTTGTAATTCGTTCTCACGCTCCAACGTGCTCCGCAGCGCCCTGCGGAGCGTCAGCCCAAACTGATCGAGGAACAGTCCCATCAGGCCATTGAGTAAAATAAAATTGCCAGCAATCACGATGCTATCCAGCTTCACATCGCTGTTTGATTCCCGAAGCGCGTTGATCACGATCACACCTGCACTCAGAACAAACATGCTGACCCATGCTCGTCGACTGAGCAGCAGCCCTGCCAGGAGAATTGTGAGTGTAAAAAAAAGCAACGTATCCGCGGCTTTACGAAGAGGCGCGCTGATCACTACGAATGTTTCCAGCAGAAAGAATAAGGTAATAATAAGAATGACTGAGCCGCGAAAGTAGCCGCGCCGGAGCAGGAGCAATGGAAATCCAATGATAAGAACCACGCTGAAAGAACGAATTAGAACCAGTGACAGGGAAAGCCCTGGTGCAATCACCAGATTCAGGACTGTGGCAATGAGAATGATCGCGATGAAGCCAAGCAGAACGAACTGAACCAGGGACGCCATCCGGCGCTCCACTGGATCTTTAATGGGAATATTGCTCAGCCACCGCCGCAGGGGCAAAACAAATGTTTTCATCTTAACTGATCCGCTTGCCTGATTATGAAATTTTCCTATCAAGAATGAGAGAATAAATCATCGCAACTTTGGCCTGTCATTTTAATTCTATCGAAACTATGGCATCCTGATACTTAAGAAAGCACGGACCAAGCGGGGCCAAGGAGGCAGGCCTCCTACTAGGATTGATGCGTCCATTCATCCTTTTCCCCGGTACGAAAAGAAGCTACTGACGGGTGTTCATATTTATGGCTAGATTCTAAACCACCTGTATATTCTGTGGACTCAGGAGGGACATTGCTGACTAAAAAAGACTGATGATGTCTGGTTTATTATCTCACTTTTTCCTGCAGTGGAGGATACAAAATAGTCATCATTAAACATTGAATCAATCGGGGTGTTTTACGTTTTCTTTTCCCCATCCATATTCGCAATTTTGACCAAAACTCTTTCCAAATCAGCAAGCCAGAAGTCCATGAATGATGAAGATTGCATAATTGAAAATATCTTGCGCTGCAATTCCAGATAAAATCCACCCGAATTACAGGAGTGAAGTATGAATGTTCTTTCAGAATTTACAAAAAAGCAGATTTTTATAACGCCCATCATCTTCGTTGACATCGGCCTTATGATTACTGCGCTCCTGATGTTCACAACAGAATACATCGTCTTTTTCTTTCACATCATCTTTGTCCTGCTTTCCATTGGGGCATTCTTTTGGAATTTTCGAGCCTTCACCTTGCGCAGCCTCTTCTGGGTTACAGGAGCAACAAGTGCGGTCTTATTCGCTGTGCTTCAAGGCAGAACCCAGCCGGACGAGCTGATCGAAATTCCACTGCTTACAACCATATTAGTGATGGTATTCGTTATTGCTTCCTTCCGCGCGAAAACACAGCGTGAATTGGAGCATGAGCACCAGGAACTCAAGAAAGCCCTGGAAGAACGGCAGGCTCTCGAAGAAGCCCTGCTCCATCAGGCATTCTATGACAGATTGACGGGATTACCCAACCGAGCCTTGCTATTCGATCGCTTGCAACATGCTTTTCTCGAAGCCGTGCGGCATCAACAATCCCTAGGCTTGCTTTTTGTGGATTTGGACGATTTTAAGTCTGTGAACGACAGATTCGGTCATGCCATTGGAGATCAATTGCTGGTTGAGGTGTCGAAACGGATGCTCTCAGTTGTTCGCCAGGAAGATACAGTTGCCCGATTGGGCGGGGATGAGTTTACAGTGCTTGTCAAAGATCCACGTTCCCTGGATATCGCTATGGAGGTTGCAAATCGCATTCTGGAAAAGATTTCTGAGCCTCACCAAATAAATGGGGTGGACTTAAGTGTCTCGGCAAGTATCGGTCTATCTATTAGTTATCCAAAAGGCGATCAACCAGAAGACCTGTTGCGCGAAGCCGACGATGCGATGTATCGCACCAAGTCCAGCGGTAAGTCCAAAATTGGTGTCCATATCCACAGCCTATAGCTTGCCTCGATTTGCAGCCTCACTCCTCCAATGGAGGACGAGGACTTCGGATGTCTTTGAAGTGACAGTCAACTTTGGAATCATAAATATTAGTCCTCTTTATAGCCACGGTATTTTTAGTCAGGCGCGAACCTCCTGGAATATTATCTTCGTAGATA
>DATFQC010000494.1:0-4575 GCA_035264425.1 Anaerolineales bacterium | reverse complement strand
CAGAAAACCATAGACTTAAAAATGGCGAAGCTGCACTCGAGTCAACGAAAGCATACATGATCGGCTGGGGATGGGCGTTTGCAGTGAGGTTTGTCATTGGATTGGCGATGATCGGCTTGTGGATGCTCTGGGCCTGGGTCTTGTAACCAACGAAGTTAATTTAAAATATCAGGCTTCCAAGGTTGGAAGCCTGATATTTTATTTCTTTGCCTCTTGCGCGGCTTTTTAATGGTGATCTCTTTAAATCTATCCCCGGCAGGACCATCTCCAGGCTACTAAAAGCAGTAACGTTTTCACCACAATGATTACTTGAGTTTTTGAACTACACTGGCCGCCACATCCTTCGGCGCTTCGCCGCTTAAAACGCGAGTCAACGCCTCCTGCATCAGCGGACCCAAAACTGCCAGCAAATCACTCGTGGGGAGTGGGTGAGCCGATTCCAAGATTGCAGTCATCGTCCGATCCCCGGCGTCCACACTGGAGGGACGCGTGGGAAGATATCCTGTTTCCCGCGTCCATTCGGTGATGAAATCATCGGCAACGAGATATTCTGCAAGTTTGGCAGCCAACTCTTGATTCTCCGGATCGGCACCTGCCAGTGCCCAGACCCAGCCTGTTGCGTAGGAAAAAGGCGCTTCATCGAGCCCAGGTAGGGGTGTGATCGCGCCATCCGACTCAGGGTGGTAGTTCAAAATCCAAACAATACTTTTGTTGGCAATTCCAGTGCGGTAAATCTGAAGTGCCTGCGATTCATTAGTTACATTAACCAGGGAGGGAGGGAAGATTTTGGTGGAGCGGCCTTCTTCCACAAGCGTCAACACACGGGTTAAAACTTCCTCATCCAAAGTGGGCAAACCTTGAGGGTCCAGAATTGGACCACCCGCCGAGGCATAGAGTGACAGACCCACCAATCCATCCGGGTTACCGGCCGGAAATACGAGTTGCCCCTTACTGGACAAAACATCCTCCCAGTTGACGATCATGCCAAGCTCCGGGTAATAAACCAATACCATGGCATCTCCGATGAATGGGAGACCATATCCTGTATTTTGGATGTGTCCCAATTGTTGAGCGTAAGCATACCAGTTTGGGTCTTCCAGCGAAGTAGATAAGCCGTCAATGGGATGGAGCAACCCTTTGAGCGCAGCCGATTCCAGGTCAGAACTAGAGAGCAGGATCAGGTCTGGTAACACACTGGGCGCCGCCGCGCTGGTCACAGACAGTTCGTTCAGCATATCGCCGTCGGCTTCCGCTTTTTTCAGTCGAACTTCTATTTTGAGGCCGGGATGCTCCGATTCGAATTTTGTCAGCCGTTTCGCAAGCAAGTTAGCAGGGGGGTTTTCTGCGGCCGGATTGAACTGGGAAGGCAGCCACACACGCAAGATATGGGTTCCCTCTTCCACGAGTGGAGTTGTTGTGGCAATCGTTGTGGGCGTAGAAGTAGACGGTTTGGTGGGAACAGGCGTCGGAGTGGTGAGGGAGGCAAGAAAGGGTTCAAGGGACGCGCATCCCGCGCTAAAAAATAATCCAGCAAAAACGATAAGGCGAAAAATGCGTGACATGATCACAAATTAATCGGCGTTTGCAACAAAGCAGTTAAAAGCTTGACGGCATTTTGCACATCGGAAAAATCTACCATCTCTGACGGCGAATGAACGTAGCGAACCGGGATCGAAATGCAACCGGCTGGCACGCCAGCCCGCGTAGCCTGAATCGCTCTGGCATCGGTGCCACCGATCAAAAGGACTTCACGCTGATAGGGAATTTTATTTTTCTCAGCTGTTTGAATCATCCATCTGACAATGCGCGGATCTGAGATCATGCCCACATCCTGTATCTTGATGCACGGGCCTTTACCCAGCGCCATTTCCATTTTGAGTGAATTAGGTGTGTCTCCAGAAGGTGTGACATCCAGCGCGATGCCCACATCCGGATCCACACCATAAGCAGAAGTGGCCGCCCCGCGTGTGCCAACTTCCTCCTGGGTGGTAAAAACAAAATAGACATCGTGCGGAGTGGATTTGAGCGCACGCAATGTTTCAATGGCAACCAATACACCCACGCGGTCATCCATGGATTTTGCAACAAGGCGATTCCCGAACTCAGTATAGGGACGATCAAACGCGGCAATATCACCAATCTCCACGGGGCAATCTTTCCGATTGGTTGCGCCGACATCGATATAGACTTTATCAAGGGTTGGCAATTCGTTGATATTATCAAGTCGGTCAAACCCGATCAGGCCCTGCGTCCCGTTCAAAAAGCGGACGCGACTACTGAGAACATATCTCCTGAATACGCTGCCGATCGGCGAAAAACGGACAAATCCATTTTCATCCACGTGGCTGACGATCACACCGATCTCATCCATGTGCGCTGCAATCATGATCTTCCTTGTTTCTTTTGAGACCTTGCCCGGGTGCTTCCGCGCGATGAGATTGCCCAGGGCATCTACTTTAATTTCATCAGCAAGTGATTCCACTTCGCGGCGCACAATTTTGCGAACCTCATCTTCGTAGCCCGATGGACCAAATGTTTCGGTAAGTGTTTGGAGAAGTTTTTTCACGAATGTCCTTATAAAACGCCATGCAAAATTAATCGACCGTCACAGTTTGTCCATCTGTATAACCCATCTTGCCATCCCGCTTGAACACTTGTACTTTACTTTTTCCTTTGACGATCCATTCACCGTTCAGTTTTCCGATCAGCGCGGTGTTCTCGTCAATGCCAATCATATATTCGTCCTTTTTAAGCTGGCGTTGCAAACCAAAAACGATTGGCTTCCAAATTCCCGGGATGGCATCAAAGTGCGGGACGATAAAAGTAGCCGGCACGATCGCAAACCCTTCCTGCGTTCCCGCCAGCCGAAAGCTTGGCATCCGTTTGGCGAGGATCATTGCACCGGCTGAGCAGCCCGCATAGATCGCGCCGCGTTCCCAGGCGCGTTGGGCTGTCTTCCAGGCGCGGCTGTCTTTCATCGTTTGATACAAATAGCCCGGATCACCGCCCGAGAAATAGATCAGGTCAGCACCTTCCAGAAAAGGATCCCAGTGCGGATCATTGGCAGAATCCTGATCGATGATCTTGGCCGCGTTGACCTCCGCGCCCAACTCAGTGAAATGCTGAATCCCCATATTCGACCAGCGGCTGACACTACTATCGCCTTCTTTTCCTGCCGCGGTGGGTAAACAAACAACGCGGGGTTTCCGCCCATCAACATGTAAGCTATCCAGCAAATAGCGATCTACTTCTTTCATCACGGGCAGATATTCGCCAGAGCCAACCAGATTAATTAGTCCATTCATACGCCACCTGTAGATAAAGTAAATAAGGAAACCGACAAACCAATGATCAGCGCCCTGAAATCAACGCGGGCGTTATCTTCTTCAGCGCGGCCTGCAGCAAATTAATCGTATTCTTCCAATCCTCGACGCGTGAGATGCTGACCGGCGAATGAGTGTAACGATGTGGCACAGAAACGGAGACTGTTGGAATGCCTGCCAATGATCGCTGGATCGCGCCTGAATCGGTACCACCGCCTCCGGGTTGGCGAAGTTGATAAGGTATCTTTTCTACCTGCGCCGTTTCTTGCAGGAAGCGGACCAGCCGGGGATCATGAAGCGTAGAATCATCCGCGATATAGATCGCAGGACCCAGACCCAGCTTCGTGTTGTAGCTGATATTCTCGCCACCTTCATACAGCGGCAGGTCATAAGCAGGGGTCGAGTCAACTGCGATGGCCAGGTCGGGGTTGAAATATTGTGCCGCAACCTTAGCGCCGCGCAAGCCGATCTCTTCCTGGACAGAGAACGCCAGACACAGATCTATGTTGGGCGGCGCCTGCCTGAGTAATTCAATCAAGGTCGCAACACCGATGCGGTCGTCGATAGATTTTGACAGTATCGAGGGTCCCGCTCTTCGAAACTGGGTAGCAAACCCGGCATAGTCACCCACTTTTGCTTTTCCAGAAAGACCCAGATCGATGCGCAATGACTCCAAAGGGACTTTGCGGGTGCGCTCGTCAGCACTCATCAAGTGGATAGGCTTGCCACCAATGACCGCGGGCGTGCGCTCTTTCCCAACCAGCACCTGCTTCCCAACCAAATGACGGATATCAATTCCTCCGACAATTTCAAAGCGATAGAGTCCTTCCCCCTCATCGGCAACGATCATAAAACCGACTTCATCCATATGCGCATCGAGCATGACGCGCAGTCGATTCTCGTTTCGTGTACGACCAAATTTAGTTGCCAGCACACTGCCCAACGCATCGACTCTGACCTCATCCGCGTAAGGCTTTACCTCTTCAAGAACGATCTTGCGCACTTCGCCTTCGTCACCCGAGATGGCAATGACGTTGCAAAGCTTTTCAAGAAGTTTGAGTTGAGCAGTCCCAAAAATCGGCATAGATTTCCTTATGGAGTGCAGGACACAATATTCGCTGAATGCTCCTGCTTATCTAACAGCCAGCTGTTAAACTTTCTCCAAGCTATTCCCAAATAATCGTATCCGAAAAATCCGCTTCCAGTGAAGTAATGAATTCTGCCAGCAAACGTCCCACCCGCTGAATATCTT